>NZ_QRKI01000002.1:0-98743 GCF_003471885.1 Bacteroides sp. AM16-24 | reverse complement strand
ACGACCCGCTGGGATAAATTGACAATTGACAGTCGACAATTAATAAATAATCAGTTATATGGAAAAAAAATCAAACTCGACCTGGAGTGTCATTATCAAAGTTGTAATTGCCATAGCATCTGCTCTGGCAGGTGTATTCGGACTAAATTCCTGCATGAAATAGACCATGAGAGCAGGCAGTTTTTATCAGAACTATCGGGAGGTACGCCTCCTGGTAGTTCATTGCAGCGCCACGCGCTATGACCGGAATTTCTCCGTAGAGGCTCTCCGCCGCTGCCATCTGGCAAGAGGTTTCGCAAGCATCGGTTATCATTTCTACATCACCCGTGATGGAGAAGTACACATTTGTCGTCCGGTTCACCAGATTGGGGCGCATGCCACAGGCTGGAACGACCGGAGCATCGGCATCTGCTATGAAGGAGGATTGAACGAACGCGGACAGCCGGCCGACACAAGGACGTATGCCCAGAAATGCTCTTTACTCGACCTGCTGCGACAACTGAAAACAGATTATCCGCAAGCGGAAATACTGGGACATTACCAGCTCAGCAGCTCCATACACAAGGCATGCCCGTGTTTTGACGCAAGAGAACAGTACCGGGAGCTTTAATCTTCAATGCCATCAGTCGACATACTCCCACGGATAGGGGTTGTCTTCTATGTTTTGAAGCTCATCGATAGCTTCCTGTTGTTCACTTGTTAAATTGGCACGATTCCAAGTATCAATGATCGCATGTGCCTGTGCTGACAGTTCGTCTTCATAGACCTCACCGTAACAGTAGGTCAGGAGACGTACTTTCAGTAGGGAAGCCGGCAGGTCGGGAATCACCTCAAAACAACGGTCGAGAATGTTCTGAACATATTGCTGTTTATGACCGTTATCATACACCGTAGCATTAAAAGCAACCAAAAGTCCCAGACAAAGTTCTGCTTCCGATTCCACTGTATCACCATGAGTATCATACAGACGAAGAGCCTGTTCGTATACCTCGCGATTCAAACGCGTGAAATGATCCACATAAATGGAATTGCCGTCCAAGCCAAGCGTCAGAAGGCTATGGGCAAGCGAAAACAAGGATGAAACGTGATCAGACATGTATGTTTATGAATTATGAATTATAAATTACAAGTTATGAATGGCGCCACTGACGGTTAATCGGCAATAGGCTCAACAAGGGAAGGATGAATAAAAGTGGTGGCGATTGCCATAACACCTTCTATATTGACCACTACACGACGGTCGTGGCGGATACGGACAAATTCACCGATGACACCTTCGAACACACCTCCGGTAATACGTACTTTCTGTCCCTTTGCCAGATGAAGCTCGGCAGGTTCCACATAAAGAACGGATTCGTCATAGCTTCCGGCAACAAGAATGAAGCTGCGCATCTGTATGTCCGGAATGATAATAGGACGTCTAAGTTCACGATCCATGATATAACGCATGGGAATGTTCATGCCGGGTTTATCTTTCAAGGCGTCTATGCACTTACGGGTGGAATGTATAAAGACGAGGTTATGAACAGCGGGAACAAGTTTACGTATACGCCTGCCGTTTTTCTCCGCATATTCATAGTGCATCGGAATAAAGCTTTCTATCCCCTCTTTGTCCAAAAGAGCTTTTAGTGCCAATTCACGACTATATGTGACACGCAAAGCAAACCAATGTTTTTTTATCGATATACCATTCATTATCAGCAGATAATTGTCACTCGGCAATGATTAGTCATTTACTCTGGAAAAGATATTCTTTGGGGACACCGGAGTAGCGGAATACCTCCCGGTTAAGTTATGTAATGCCATTACTTTCAGCAATTTATACTGCATCCACGTTATTTCACGACTCTCCACCATCACGGAAAGAAAAGCTAAGAAATAGTTATGTAAGTAGCTAACATATACTAACTACTTGATTTCCAACAAGAGCGGCAAACGAGGCTCGAACTCGCGACCCTCAGCTTGGGAAGCTGATGCTCTACCAACTGAGCTACTGCCGCATTGCTTTCTTTGAAAGACGCTGCAAAGGTAAAAGAAGTTTTTTTATATTCAAAAATAAAAATGTACTTTTACAGCCACAAAAGTGAAAAATCCATGAAACGAATCATACTTATCACCGGAGGAGCACGTTCCGGTAAAAGCAGCCACGCGGAAAAACTGGCACTAAGCCTCTCTCCTAACCCTGTTTATCTTGCTACTGCACGCATCTGGGACGAAGAATTCCGCCAACGCGTCATCCACCATCAGCAAAGACGAGGGACGGAATGGACAAACATCGAAGAAGAAAAGCAACTAAGCCGTCACCAATTATCCGGACGCACTGTACTGATAGATTGCGTAACCCTATGGTGTACAAACTTCTTTTTTGACGTAAATGCAGATACGGACAGTGCCCTGGCAACTGCCAAGGAAGAATTCGACCGCTTTACAAAGCAAGATGCCACTTTTATTTTTGTCACCAATGAAATTGGTATGGGAGCCACTTCGGAAAATGAAATCCAACGCAAATTTACAGACATGCAGGGGTGGATGAACCAATATATTGCCCAACATGCAGACGAAGTATGGCTGATGGTATCGGGAATTCCGGTGAGGGTGAAATAAAAGGGTGATAGAGGGTGATAGGGTGATAAAGTTAAATAATAGAGCGATAAACTTATGAAAACATTTAAGATTGTACGACCGGATGAGAGTATCCGTCCGGCATTGATTGATAAAATCAATAATTTAACTAAACCGAAAGGTTCATTGGGTACTCTTGAGGAGTTGGCTTTACAAATAGGCTGGATACAGCAAACTCTGGCTCCCACCCTGCGACATCCGCAGAATATTATTTTTGCTGCCGATCATGGCATAGTAGAAGAAAAGGTCAGCCTTTCACCCAAAGAAATTACCTGGCAACAGATCAGCAACTTCCTACATGGAGGTGCAGGAGTGAACTTCCTTTGTCGCCAACATGGATTTACCCTGAAAATAGTAGATGCCGGTGTAGATTATGATTTACCATACGACAAGGGTATTATCAATATGAAAGTACGAAAAAGTACACGAAACTATCTGCATGAGGCAGCCATGACGGAAGAAGAAATGGAGCTTTGCCTGGAACGCGGTGCAGAAGTGGTACGCCGCTGCCATGAAGAAGGTAGTAATGTGCTCAGTTTTGGAGAAATGGGTATAGGAAATACCTCTTCTTCGTCCATGTGGATGACCTGTTTCACCGGAATACCTTTAGAACAATGTGTAGGAGCAGGTAGCGGACTGGATAATGCGGGTATCCGCCATAAATACGAAGTGCTGAAACAATCGCTCGATCACTATAAAGGAAACGGATCACCGCGTGATATCATCCGTTACTTCGGCGGACTGGAGATGGTTATGGCAGTAGGTGCCATGCTACAGGCGGCCGAATTAGGCATAATTATACTGGTAGATGGTTTCATCATGACAAACTGTATTCTGGCTGCTGCCAAACTATATCCCGAAGTAATGAATTATGCCATCTTCGGGCATTGTGGAGATGAAACCGGACATAAATTGTTGCTCGACAACATGGAAGTAAAACCATTGCTGAATCTTGGATTGCGTCTGGGCGAAGGAACAGGTGCTATTTGCGCCTATCCTATTGTAGAATCCGCCATCCTGATGATTAACGAAATGGATAACTTTGCACATGCATCCATAACAAAGTATTTTTAACGATATGAAAATCCTCGCAGCACTCATATTTTTCACGCGCCTTCCTTTCTGGAGGATCAAAGAAGTCCCGGCAAAGTACTTCAAGCGTATCGTTCCCTACTGGCCATTAGCCGGATGGTTAACGGGCGGTATCATGGTCGGTGTTCTATGGGTGACTGCCCAGGTGCTGCCCGTATCTATCGCATGGTTGCTCGCTATTCTATCGCGGCTGCTCATCACTGGTTGCCTGCACGAAGATGGACTGGCCGACTTTTTCGACGGCTTCGGTGGAGGAACCACCAAAGAGCGCACACTTGCCATCATGAAAGACTCTCAGATAGGAAGCTATGGAGTCATAGGATTGATAGGTTATTTCCTATTATTGTTTCTACTCTTAGGAAATCTGCCGTTGAAGTTAATCTGTGCCCTTGTCATTTGCGGGGATTGCTGGTCTAAATTTTGTGCATCGCAGATTATCAACTATCTGCCATACGCACGAAAAGAGGAAGACAGCAAGGCAAAAGTTGTGTACGACCGTATGACCTGGCAAGAATTGCTGACAGGATTCATCTGTGGACTTTTGCCCATCGTATTATTCCTGCCGATAGATTTCTGGCCCGTTACAATTTGTCCGATTCTCACATTTATTTTTCTGTACCGATTGATAAGACATCGTCTTCAAGGTTATACGGGAGACTGCTGCGGAGCTGCATTCCTGCTTTGTGAACTATCATTCTATCTGGGTGCCGCTATCTTGCTATATGCACATATCAGGTACGGTAATCCAGACTTTATCAATGCTTATTTAAAATAGTCATCCTATGGAAGTTACATTTATCAGACACACTTCGGTCGACGTCCCTCCCGGAGTGTGCTACGGACAATCAGATGTCCCCTTGCGTGACAGTTTTGAGCAGGAAGCTGCCATTACTTCTGAGAATTTGAAGACTTACCGTCCGCAAGGCAGGGATTTCGATCACGTATATACCAGTCCTTTATCTCGTTGCGTACGCCTCGCGACCTATTGTGGATACCCGGATGCAGAACATGACAAACGAATTATGGAAATAAACTTCGGAGATTGGGAAATGCAGAAGTTTGATGAAATAAGTGATCCGAGATTGAAAGAGTGGTATGCCGATTATATGAATGTACCCGCAACAAACGGAGAGTCATTCGCCATGCAATATCAACGTGTTGCCAGTTTCCTGGATGGGCTGAAAGAAAAAGAGTACGCACAAGTTGCCATCTTCGCACACGGTGGCGTACTGATTTGTGCACAACTCTATGCAGGAACCATCAAACCGGAAGAGGCGTTCAGTGCCCTGACACCTTATGGAGGAATCATTCAACTGAAAATCTAATCATCCGTTTTCGGCCATGTGAAGATGACCAGCGGTCCTTCATGTGTATCTGACTGTACCTTGTAAATGCCTCCGAAAGCATGGATAAAATGCGCATTGATTTCATGACGAATCAAAGTCGTTTTATTGTCAAAGCGTGACTTGGCAAGAGGTGTGCCGATTATTTTAAAGGTTACGATACCTTTTTCTTTATCATAACGGATGCGGACAACAATGTTATAAGAGTTTTTATCGTTCTCTGCAGGCACCAGCAGACTGGAAAGCAATGTAGAGAACCAGTTTTCATCCGTACATATCATCTGACTCTGGATATTCGTATCTAATCGGATGGTCAAACGTCCACTCCCTACCTGTCTGGCAAGTTCAACTTCCTTGCGGCACAGCGACATGACTTCACATTCTTCATGCTTATATTTTGTTTTACCGGATTCCAAACGGGAAAGTTCCAGAATGCTATTGACATACTTCAGCAGATTTTCTGCATTCTCCTGTATCATCTTGCCATATTCCACCTTAGCCTCAGGAGCCAGTTCTTTCGACTCTGTCAATAGCTCGGCAAAACCTACCACTACATTCAACGGGGTACGTATATCATGGCTAATCTCCGATTGCAGGCGATCTTTAGTGACATTATCCGCTTCTGCCTGCATCGCTGCATCCGCTGTTACTTTCTCCGCCGCAGCTATTTTCCGGGACAGATAGCGGGTATACAGATAAAACAGAAGCATTAAAGCCAATAGAGTCATCAAGAATAAGAAACCTTGCTTATAATTGGTATCTTTTATTTTCTGCTTCTCCAGCAAAAGCTCATCAATATGATAAATCTCCTTCACCTGTTGCAACTGGTTGGCTGAGAAAGCATTGTCCAGTGAGTCTTGCATGGCAATCAGATAACGGCGTGTTTCAATAGCTCCGTCGACATCACCTTTATCAATCTGAGTGGATGCTTTGTAATTGATGAGTGTGGCAAACGTGGATACATAATGATTCAACACTATAGGTGTTACTTCATCAATCAAAGCAATACTCTTATCATACTCTTTCGTGCGGGAATAATATTGTAATTGCACAAGCTGGACATTCAGCCAGAATACCGGGTCCACATGATCTTCCAACAGTGCTTTTGCTTTATCTATATGTTCTTGCGCTTCGGCCATCTTCCCACGGTTCATGAAGTGAAGTACATATTTTACCTCGCAGTCAATTCTCAAATTGCTCCAATTCTTACGTGTTTCAGGTTCGCGGGAAACAACGTCCCGCAAAGTTTCATCCATCTGTGCCAGATAAGGACGCTTTAAACTATCCTGACCTGCATTACCATATACCTGGGCAATGCGTGAAAGAATGTCGATACGCAAAAAAGGCTTAGTCTGAGGTGTAAAATTCTGATAAGCCTTCAGGAGAATCTTCAGAGCTTCATCGCCTCTACTGGACACATTATAAGCACATGCCAGACTGTTATAGGCAGCAATTTCCCCATTATTTGAATGATGTTCCAAAGATTCCTGCAAAGTTTCCTTAGCCACATATATGGCCTTTTCTATCTGCCTTTTCGAAGCTAATGCGCGGCTGATAGCGGCTTTCTGTTCCAGGTAATAGTCATAAGTGCCCACTTCAGTAGCATAACTTTTCAGTTTATCCACCCAGTACGCCAGAGTATCCGGTTCATGCAATTTATCGTAACAGGCGGCAAGGTAATAGGCTCCCAGATTCTCATAAGGCACATTCTTTTGCGTACAAGCTTCTTGATACAAAGCCGTAGAAAAAGCCTTATTATAAGGAGCATACTGATGCCTGTAAGCCATATCACGTAAATAATCAAGTTTGGCAAACGTACTCGGCATAGCCTGTGCCACTTTCAGAATACTATCCTGATACTGCTGCGCATTAGCGTCTTCCGCCTGCAACATGTAAGCATGTCCACACAAAAAATAAAGCAATATGATTATAGTATGTTTCATAAAGCGGTATCCTCCATTTTAGATTGAAACTTCAACGGATGTGTAAAACAGAAACGTGCACCTTGTGTATAGTTAGAGTCTACCCACAACCGCCCCTTCATGTAAGTGACAATCAGTTTACAAATAGAAAGTCCCAAGCCGCTTCCCTGTGCAAAGTCATTCAGCTTTTCAAAACGTTCAAAAATCAGCTCCTGTTTTTCAAGCGGGATACCACATCCCGTATCGGTGACGGAAAAGAAAGCTGTATTGCGATCGGACATTTCCAGCTTTAGTACAATGGAACCTTCCTTGGTAAATTTAGTAGCATTCACCAATAAATTAATCAAAACCTGACGAAGCCGGGCATCATCCGTATCCATTACCAATTCAGAGATTTCCGTATCAAAGCGTAACTCCACTTCAAGTTTACGGGACGCAGATACTGTTTCCACTACTTCTTTACATAACTTCACCGCATCATACGGACGTACGTTAAATGTGATATTATCATTTTCAAAATCGGAAAAATCAAGGATGTCATTAATCAATTTCAATAACTGGAAAGAATTGACTTTGATGATTTCACAGAATTCTTTGCGGGAATCTTCATCAAATGAATCATCGTCTGATGACAATACAGCAGAGAATCCCACGATGGCATTGAGCGGCGTACGCACTTCATGGCTCATATTGGAGAGAAACATATTTTTCTTTTTTATAGCCCGTTCTGCCTTCTGTATCATACATTCCTGTGAACGCTTCGACTCCTTCAAACGGAATATTTTTTTCCAACTGAAATAAAGGAAAAGAAACAAAGCAATCGTACAGATAATAATGCCACCCAGATAAAAGCGATATGAAAACAACCGGTCTTGCTCATTCTGATAAGTCAACTGGTCTGCCTGGAAATGGGTAGTCAACTGGTCGATTTCTTTAGGATAGTTTTTTTCGAAAGATGATTTTATGTACGAAAAAACTGCACCATACTGAGTGTAGGCTTCTTCTTTCCGCCCCATCTTTACAAGCAGATTCGCCTTATTCATCATCGTTTCTTTATACAGGCTGCTGTTTATTTTAGCATAATCCGTATGGAAGAATGTATCATAAGCTTCCAGAGCTTTCTCATATTCACCTTTTTTCTCCCAATATAAGGCATCTGCTATCAAAAGATGTTGCAGGATGCCGGGAACCAGTTCTTCACGTAGCGGATCCACTTCATCCAGATGTTGACGGGCTATCTTTACTGAGCCGTTCAGTAGTTGGCAATAGGCATTGAAGATATGACGGACAGCCTGTTCCTGTACAGATAATTTCTCCGCCGGATAACGGTTCAGGCGAGTTATGAAGCGAGCAGCCTGGGTATAATTCCGGATACGTAAATTGTATTCCACTAATTCCACCAGCAATATATGGATGTGTATATCTTCATCATTATCATTCAACTGATCGAATAGTTCCAAAGCTTGTGCATAAGTGTCACCAGCTTCTTTTATACGTCCTGTATAAGAATAAACTTCCCCCATAGCATTCAAGGCAAGAGCCATCCCCAGATGATCGGACCATACACTTGCCTTAGAATACATCTGTTCACTTTGTGCAATAGCAAAACGGATTTCTCCCCGAAAGAGAAATGATTTAATAATAACACGCTCTAACTCAAAATAAGTTTTGTATTGTTTGCTTGCTTCCAGATAATCGAGTATACTGTCTGTAGGGATCATATCGCTCTCTTCTTTGGTGAGATAATCGAATCCCATACTGGCATGAAAGGAGTATATTATTTCATCCTGTATATTGTATTTATCCTCGTGAGGTGCATTCTCTCCTGCAGATAGAGACAAAAAGCCTCCAAAGCATACAATATAAAGAAGCAGATATTTCAGTAAGTTTCTCATGAAGTTTGTTTGTTTCGTGCTGTGTGGTGTTTGTGTTGCCATTCACCGCATACGTTGGCAAATATATTCAATATTTTCCGAAAAGCAAAAAATTGTGAATACCTAAATGAAAAAAGAGACCAAAGTAATCGTTATTATCAGGATTATTATCATTATTCCTTCGGCACGACGGTTGACACTAACCGCCATTTTCATATCTTCCGTAGTCAGGAGGCGGTCATTACTTCCAATATAAGGCTTCCATACTTCCTCACCAAAATAATGATGCGGACCTCCGAAACGGCAATTCAGAATGCCGGCAAGAGCAGCTTCAGGATACCCGGAATTAGGGCTGGCGTGCTGATTACCATACATACCGACAAATCTTAATAGATTCCAGAATCCGCCACGTGGAAAAGCAAGTATCATAAGGAAAGCTGTCAGACGAGCAGGTATGTAATTGGCAACATCATCCAGACGGGCAGCAAAACAACCAAAGTCCCGGTAACGTTCGTTACGATACCCAATCATAGAATCGAGGGTATTCACCATCTTATAGGCAAGCATACCGGGGACACCCAACAGCATATACCAGAATAAAGGTGCGATCACTCCGTCACTCAGATTCTCTGCAAGAGTTTCAAGAGCAGCAGTACGTACTTCTTGGGCAGAAAGTTCCGAAGTATCACGGCCGACAATGCGAGCTACCTGCTTTCTTCCTTCTTCTAACGAACGGTCTACAGCTTCGAATACCATACGGACTTCACGAACAAGTGTGGTGCCCGCCAAACAGAAAAAGATGACAAGTATCTGCAACGTCAGAAATCCCCCCGGAGAAAATGATGCTACCCAACGAAACAAGCAGGAAGCAACAAAATAGATAGCAAGAACGAGAACGATAGCAGCAAGTGCACCTTTCAATTTTCGGTTCTGTCCTTTATTCAACAGATGTTCGGAAAATGAGATCATCTTTCCGAATGCGACGACGGGATGGGGCAACCAAACAGGATCACCCAACCAGCGATCGAGCAGCCAGGCGGTAAGCAAAGGCAGGCTAAGGGTAAAAACGGTACCCAGTATAAGAAGGATATCTTCCATCATATCTGTTATTAATAAGTTTCAAACCACTGTTCTATCGCCTGCACAAGGCGGTCATTCTCCTCCGGTGTCTGAGTAGCAATACGGAAAAAGCGTTCATCCAGACCTTCAAAGTTAGAAGCGTCCCGAATGAGAATACCATGTTCATTGGCAAGATAATCCTTCAATGCGGAAGCCTTACCAAAACGAAGGTGAACCAACATAAAATGAGTTTCCGTAGTCCATACCTCAAGACCACCAGTTTGTTCCAATGCATGGCATAAACGAGCCGCCTCCTGCAAATAAGCAGATATATTCAATGGATTAGGAACGTCATATTCAAGCAAATAAAGACCGGCTTCAATAGCCAGTTGATTTACCGACCAAGGCATACGGTGGGTACGCAAACGGCTAAGCAAACCTACATGAGCAGTTATATAGCCCAGACGCAAACCGGGAACTGCGTAACGTTTCGTCATAGAATGAAGCAACAAGACATTTGAATAATGGGCAGCTTCAACCGGTGAAAACAGAGGTTGCAGAGTAAAAAACTCATAAGACTGGTCAATTACAAAGCAAACTTGGGGATTATGTTCTATTAATTCTTTCAGATACGCTTTTTCTATTACTGCACCTGTAGGATTGTTAGGATTACAAAGCCAAAACATGCGGATGTCAGGTGGCAAGAGATAATTATCTTCAGCCGTAGGAAGTTTATACATAGATGTTACCCGATGCCCATGCATACGGCAAGCATCTGCATACTCACTGAATGTAGGCTGAAAAATAGCGGTATTAGTACCCCTAAATGTTTGCGCTATCAGGTAAATGGCTTCCGTGGCACCATTCGTTACACAAACGGAAGCGGGAGGAAGATGGTGTTTCTCTGCCAAACGGCCTTCCAATGTATAAGGCTCCGGTTCGGGATAAGAAGAAATTCCACTGATACGACGGCAAAGATGTTCCCGAAGGCCGGACAAATCCACACGGCCATATACATTGGAACTGAAATTAACCTCTATCGGGCGTTGATATTTATATAAATCGTCTCCGTGTCCTTCAATCATGAGTGGTCAGTATTTGGTAGATAAGCGGCAGATTGATGTGACGGCGCACATGATCGGCGAGTTTATCATATTGTTCTTCTTTAAATTGTTGATAATCAAAAGCTGTTCCGGCATCAGCGAGCTTATCTGCAAAAGGTTCGAGAAGGAAGTCTATAAACGCAGGGTTGTCAAGGATACCATGGATATAGGTTCCCATACAAGTACGGTTGACATAATAACCATCCGTACGACCGTCTTCCAAAAGATTCAGCGGGGAAACCGGAGCATCATGGGTAGGAATGGTAGTGCCCATGTGAATTTCATAACCTTTGAGAAATGAAGAATGAGGAATGAAGAATGAAGAATTGCCATTCGGCATGATAGTGCAGCCCAATTCTTCATTATTCATTCTTCGTTCTTCATTTAATTGAAACCGGACTTGTCGGGTAACTTTTTCTCCCGTCATATGGGTGCTGACGGGCAGAAGGCCGAGGCCGGGTAAACGTTCTATTTCTCCTTCTACATGATCGGGGTCGCAAACTTCCTGGCCCATCAGTTGATAGCCACCACAGATACCCATGACAGTGGCACCTTCATGGTGTGCCCGGATGATGGCTTGTGCTACACCGTTACGGCGCAATTCGTGCAAGTCGGCAAGTGTACTTTTACTGCCGGGCAGCAGAATGATATCAGCTTTAGCTATTTCATCGGTATTATTGGTATAAAAAAGATGAACACGCGGATCGCGTTCGAGAACATTAAAATCAGTGAAGTTACTGAGATGCCGCAGGAGAATGACAGCGATATTGACTTTACCTTGTTCCGCCTGTACAGATTTCGTGGCAAGAGCCAGAGAGTCTTCTTCTTCAATATAAATATCACGATAGTAAGGTACCACTCCTACCACGGGTATGCCACAAAGATCTTCAAGCATCTTGATTCCCGGTTCGAAAAGACGAATATCTCCACGGAATTTATTGATAAGGATACCTTTAATACGTTCCCTTTCATGGGGGCGAAGCAGCATCAAAGAGCCATAAACACTGGCAAAGACCCCGCCTCGGTCAATATCTCCGACAAGGATTACATCTGCCCCAGCATGCAAAGCCATAGGCAGATTCACCAAATCCGTATCCCGGAGATTTATTTCTGAAATGCTTCCGGCACCTTCCAATACAACGGGATTATAACGAGTGGCAAGACGGTCATAGGCAGAGCATACTTCACGACGTAATTCCTCGCGCCCTTCAACGCGAAAATACTCGTAAGCATCGCGGTTGCCTATGGGACGCCCGTTAAGCACTACTTGCGCTGTACAGTCGGAGGAGGGTTTCAATAATAACGGATTCATATCTGTATGGCAGGGTACACCTGCTGCCTCGGCTTGGACAGCCTGTGCACGGCCTATTTCTAATCCCTCGGGAGTAGCATAGGAATTAAGTGCCATATTTTGTGCTTTAAACGGTGCCGGGTGATAACCATCCTGACGGAAGATGCGGCAAAAAGCAGCGGCTATAATGCTTTTTCCTACATCACTACCGGTTCCGGCAAACATAATAGGGTGAAGTTTCTCCATAAGAATTATTTTAGCGGGAACAAAGATAGTGCAAAATTCCAAGTTAAGAGAATGAAGATACTCAGTATATCATTTCATTCATAACCGGAATGAAAGAAAATTTCAGTAAAACAACGGTGAAAGTGAACAATAGAAAAAGAAGAGTGTTTGAGATAAACTAACCTAAACCAACAACTTGACGTATGAAACAAATTTTATTTATCGTTCTGTTGGGAGTGAACCTATCTGTATCGGCACAAACGAACCTCTCCCTCAGCTACGACGACGCTTTACAAATGTTGCAGAAAGGCAATCAGAGCCTCAAGATCGCCGATAAAGGCATTGAAGCCGCCCGCACAGAACGGGACAAGCTCAATGCTCTGTGGTATCCCAGCCTGCAGGGAGCCGGTACCTACGTCCATATGTCCGAAAAGATAGAAGTAAAACAACCTCTATCCCAGTTCACCGATCCCGCAAAGGATTTTGTACATGACATCATCCCCGACGACCAGTTCATCAGTGGGATACTAGACCAAATAGGCGCCCATACCCTCGTCTTCCCCCTCGCCCCCCGCAACCTCACCACCGTGGGTCTGACAGCCGAATGGATCGTCTTCTCCGGTGGTAAACGTGTACGAGCCGGCAAAATTGGAAACCGGATGATTGACCTCGCCCGTGAAAACCGTGCTCAAACTGACGCAACCCAACGAACCCTGCTTGCCGAAAGTTATTATGGTCTCAGCCTTGCACGCGAAGTCGCAGCAGTACGTCAGGATACCTATAATGGTTTGAAGCAGCATTACGAAAATGCTCTCAAACTGGAGGCTGCCGGAATGATTGATAAAGCCGGACGCCTTTTTGCCCAAGTCAATATGGACGAAGCACAAAGAGCACTGGAAGCAGCACAGAAAGAAGTTACAGTGGTAGAAAGTGCCCTGTGCACCCTGCTCAATCTGGAAGACAGTTGCAAGATTGAGCCTACCTCCCCTCTGTTCATCAACTCCACGCTTCCGCTCAAAGAAGAATTCGTGCAAACCATGCGTGCCGGCAACCCCATGCTGAACCAGCTATCCATTCAGCAGAGTATTGCCAAGCAGCAGCTACGGATAGACCAAAGCGGTTATCTGCCGGATATTGCCTTGTTCGGTAAACAAACACTATATGCCCACGGCATACAAAGCAACCTTGTTCCGCGTACAATGGTCGGCATAGGCTTTACCTGGAACCTCTTCGACGGGCTGGCACGTGAAAAACGCATCCGCCAGTCACGAATTGCCGAGCAAACTCTTGCATTGGGTAAAGAGAAAGCACAGGATGATCTTTCTGTAGGTATAGATAAACTATACACCGGATTGCAAAAAGCCCAGGACAACGTACGTGCACTGAACTCGACCATTGCCCTGAGTGAAGAACTTGTACGTATCCGCAAGAAATCCTTTGCAGAAGGTATGGCGACCAGTACCGAGGTAGTGGATGCAGAAACCATGCTTGCTACCGTCAAAGTAGCCCGTCTGGCCGCTTATTACGAATACGATGTAACACTCATGAATCTACTGGCTCTCTGTGGCACACCGGAGCAATTTAAAAACTTTAATAATTGACAACTAACAATATGGAACTATCAAAAAAAAGCATCAGCACCGCATTTGTCATCATATTGGCAATCACCATACTTGTCTCTATCCTGGGAATGGTCCTTATGAGTCATCAGCCCCTTGTTCTTCAGGGACAAATAGAAACAACGGAAATCCGTATCAGTGGTAAATTACCGGGACGAGTGGATTCATTTCTTGTCCGTGAAGGAGACTGGGTAAAGGCAGGCGATACACTTGTCGTCATCAACAGTCCGACGATAGAAGCCAAATACCGGCAAGTAAATGCCCTTGAGCAAGTAGCCCAGGAACAGAACAAAAAAATCGATGCCGGTACACGCCGGCAGATCATCGCCACCGCCCAGCAACTCTGGAACAAAACCAAGAGTGACCTGACCCTGGCACAAACAACTTACGGGCGCATCCTGACACTTTATAAAGACAGTGTCGTCACCTCCCAACGGAAAGATGAAGTAGAGGCCATGTACCGTGCCGCACAAGCTGCTGAGCGCGCCGCTTACGAACAATACCAAATGGCCGTAGACGGAGCACAAAGCGAAGACCGCGCATCGGCACGCAGCATGGTAGATGCTGCACGCAGTACAGTAGCTGAGGTGTCCGCCCTCCTTGTCGATGCACGTCTGACAGCACCGGAGGCAGGACAGATTTCAACTATATTTCCCAAGCGTGGAGAGCTTGTTGCACCAGGCACACCTATCATGAACCTTGTCGTTATGAATGACGCTCATGTTGTACTCAATGTACGCGAAGACCTGATGCCACAATTCAAGATGGACAGTGTATTCCACGCAGATGTCCCTGCCATCGGTAAAAAGAACGTAGAGTTCCGTATTTATTACATCAGTCCGTTGGGTAGCTTCGCCACTTGGAAATCAACCAAACAGACGGGAAGCTATGATATGCAGACCTTTGAAATACATGCCCGCCCCACACAAACGGTAGAAGGATTACGTCCAGGAATGTCGGTGCTGCTTACTATTAATGATTAACCGATAATCTGTGTGAATGATGAAAAGTCCGTTATACAATGTACTCCACCGCGAACTTCGCCGTATGACCTCCCGCAGGTTATACCTCGGCGTATGCCTCGTACTGCCCCTATTCTGCTTATTCTTCATGGCAACCATTTTCGGTAGCGGACAAATGGAGAACATTCCTATTGGCATTGTCGATCAGGACAATACTGCCACATCCCGGCAAATCGCACGAAATATATCTGCCGTACCTACTTTCAGTGTCACACGGCATTTTACCGACGAAGCCGCCGCTCGGCAAGCCGTGCAACGCAAAGAAATATATGGTTACCTGTCTATTCCTACCGGCTTTGAACAGCATGCTACGACAGGAATGGATGCCACGCTTTCTTACTACTACCATTATGCTCTCCTCTCCGTAGGTAGCGAGTTGATGGCAGCTTTCGAAACCGCGCTGGCACCTGTCGCTCTCTCTCCCATTGCCATGGAAGCTATATCTTTAGGGCTCAACCAGGAACAGATAACCACATTCCTCCTACCTGTACAAGCCAGTATGCACCCACTCTATAATCCCGACCTGGATTATTCTGTTTATCTGAGCCAGCCATTTTTCTATGTCCTGTTCCAGATACTTATTCTGTTGATGACAGTATATGCCATTGGCAGCGAGATCAAGTTCAATACAGCACAGGAATGGCTGACCACAGCACGAGGGAATATTCTGACTGCCGTCATTGGTAAACTATTGCCTTATACATTCATCTTCTCAGTAATCGGTATATTGGCAAACTATATCCTTTATGGAGTAGTACACATTCCTTTCCACGGTAGCCTGCTGATGATGAACCTCATGACACTGATCTTTATCATCGCCACGCAAGCACTCGCAGTGTTTATATTTTCCATCTTCCCACGGATAGCATACATTATCAGTATCGTATCCATGATCGGTTCATTAGGTGCTACTCTTTCAGGTGTCACCTTCCCCGTAACAAGTATGTATCCTCCGGTACATGCAGCATCCTATCTGTTTCCCGTCCGGCACTTCACTGAAATCTCACAGTCGATGATCTATTTTGACTCAGGTTTCGGGTATTACTGGCAATCAGCAGCTATACTTTTGCTTTTTCCATTGCTGGCATTATTGATACTGCCGAGATTGAGGCACTGGATTTTGAAAGATACAGTAGAAGAAGATTCAGTTCCTATCCACAGTACGGCATATTCCACCTCAATAGCCACTATCATTTTCAGGGAGTGGCGTGCCATCAGCACCAATGCAGCAATCCTCCTGGTATTAATAGGCGGAATCTTTGCTTATGGTCTTCTCTATAACCTGATGTATGCTCCCAACCTTGTACGGAAAACCCCGGTTGCAGTTGTCGACAATTCTCATTCGGCTCTCAGCCGAGAATATATCCGGTTACTCAATGCCACTCCACAGGCCTCAGTCTACGCACTGACACCCAATTATCTTGAAGCCAAAGAGTGGCTGAAACAGAGCAAAGTAGACGGTATCCTATATCTTCCAGCCGATTTCGACACCCGTGTCGGCCGTGGGGAACAATCGGTCTTTAGTGTTTACGCCGCAACGGATGCTTTCCTGAATTTCAAGAATCTGCAAGAGGCTTCTTCCCGCGTGATGCTTGCCGTAAACGATGCACACCGTGCAGAGGGTGCCGTATTCTTGCCACCACAGGGATTACTGGCAGTAGCCTCATCCGCACCTGTCAATGTAGCAGGCACGGCCCTGTATAATTATACGGAAGGATATGGTTCATATCTTATTCCGGCAGTTATGATTATCATTATCTTTCAGACTTTATTGATGGTGATAGGAATGGTGACGGGAGAAGAGGCGGAACGAAAGCGTTTGCCTACCACCTCCCCCTACGGGTACTTACCCCCTCTTAACTCCCCCGTTAGTCGGGGGAGAACAACCTCCCGGGAGAACTCAGATAGTTCCGCCTGGCGCCAAGCATTATATAATGTTTCCGGAAGAACCTTCGTTTACGTTATGCTTTATTTCATCTTTGCCTTATTCCTGTTAGGCTTACTCCCCCATTTTTTCAGTATCCCTAATATTGGAAACGGCAGAGACATTATCACAATGATGATTCCCTTCCTGATAGGAACGAGTTTCTTCGGACTGGCTGCATCACGTTACTTCACGGACTCAGAAGCACCTCTACTGATGATCGCTTTCTTCTCCGTAGGCTATATCTTCCTATCCGGCGTCTCTTATCCGCTTGAACTGATGCCATGGTATTGGCAGGCAGCACACTACGTAGTCCCGGCAGCACCTGCCGTGCTTGCTTTCGTCAAACTGAATTCAATGGGAGGAGATATGGCGGATATCCGTCCGGAAATGATAACCCTGTGGGTACAAGTGGTAGTGTACTTCCTGTTGAGTGTATGGGTATTCAAAAATAAGTATAAATCATTGTCAACCCAATTTCTTTCCCGCAAAGAGTAGCATATATTCCCTAAAACTCTTACCTTAGCTGCCCAAACAAAAGTAAATTACTATGATTACCGAAGAACTAAAGAAATTATATTGTACGTATACCGGACACGAACCGGAAGCTATCGAAGAACTTCCTTCATCCGGCTCCAACCGCCGTTACTTCCGCCTTACGGGCACTCCTACCCTTATCGGTGTCAGCGGGACTTCCCTTGAAGAAAATCAGGCTTTCCTCTATATGGCAGACCATTTCCGCAAGAAAGGACTGCCCGTGCCACAAGTCGTAGCAAAGAGCGATAACGATGCATTTTATCTGCAGGAAGACCTAGGAGACACTCTCCTGTTCAATGCCATCGAGAAAGGACGCAAGACCAGTGTTTTTGATGAAGAAGAAAAGCAGCTTCTGCGCAAGACAATGCGCCTGTTGCCAGCCGTACAGTTCTCCGGCGCAGACGGAATGGATTTCTCATATTGCTACCCACAGTCGGAATTCAACAGCCGCAGTATCTTATGGGACTTGAATTACTTCAAATACTGTTTTCTGAAAGCTACCGGAATGGAGTTTCAGGAAGACCGCTTGGAAGATGATTTCCAGAAAATGGCAGACGTGTTGATGCGCAGTAGTTCGGCTACATTCATGTATCGTGATTTCCAGAGCCGCAACGTTATGATTAAAGAAGGTGAACCATGGCTCATTGACTTTCAGGGCGGACGCAAGGGCCCTGTCTATTATGATGTGGCTTCCTTCCTGTGGCAAGCCAAGGCGAATTATCCTGATAGCCTTCGCAAAGAGCTTTTAAAGGAATACTTGGACTCCCTGTGTAAATACCAGCCTGTGGACGAGAAATATTTCTATGCCCAATTACGTCATTTCGTATTGTTCCGTACCATGCAGGTGCTGGGTGCATACGGTTTCCGTGGCTATTTTGAGAAGAAACCCCACTTCATCCAAAGCGTTCCCTTCGCCATTGAAAACCTGCGGCAACTATTGCAAGAACCCTATCCCGAATATCCGTATCTCTGCCATGTATTGAAAGAACTTACTGAACTGAAACAATTTACTGACGACCTCCAAAAACGCCGTCTTGTAGTAAAGGTCACCAGTTTTGCATATAAAAAGGGTATCCCTGAAGATTCCAGTGGCAACGGTGGCGGCTTTGTATTCGACTGCCGTGCCGTAAACAACCCCGGTAAGTACGACCGTTACAAGCCCTTCACCGGACTGGATGAACCTGTTATCCGCTTCCTAGAAGACGATGGAGAAATAACTACGTTCCTTGAACATGTATACGGTTTGGTAGATGCCTCCGTGAAACGATATATGGAACGCGGATTCACGAACCTCTCCATTTGTTTCGGATGCACAGGCGGACAACACCGTTCGGTTTATTCGGCACAACACCTGGCAGAACATCTGAACCAAAAATTCGGAGTACAGGTAAATCTGATGCACAGGGAACAGAATATTGAACAGACCTTTAAAGCAAAAAACTAAAGAATAGTAGTCTATTTTTCCTCATTCCTACTATTCCATTCCCTGTCAAGTCCGTACCTGCTCCGTATCTATACGCTTGGACTTGGTACGGACTTGGTAGGGACTTGACACGGAGCAGGTAGGTAGAGGATAAGAATATGGGTCTAAACTTCCGATAATTCAAGAAATAAAAAAAATGAAAGCAATGATATTTGCCGCAGGCCTCGGCACCCGCCTGCGCCCACTGACAGACAATATGCCCAAGGCACTCGTCCCCGTAGCAGGCAAAACGATGCTGGAACGTGTCATCTTAAAACTGAAAGATGCCGGCTTCCATGATATCACCATAAACATCCACCATTTTGGAAATCAGATTATAGACTTCCTTCGTGCAAACCAGAACTTCGGGGTGGATATTCATATTAGTGACGAACGGGGTGAGTTGCTGGATACCGGTGGTGGTATCAAAAAAGCCCGTCCTCTGCTAGAGAGCAACGAGCCTTTTCTTATACACAACGCCGATATCCTGACGGACGTGGATCTCAACGCTTTCTACCACCACCATCTGGAAAGTAATGCAGATGCCACTCTGCTCACTAATCACCGGAAAACATCCCGCTATCTATTGATGGATCAAGATAATCGCCTTTGTGGTTGGACGAATCTTTCTACAGGCGAAGTACTCCCCAAAGAACTCAATTATCCCGGCGATCATTATCAGTTGCAAGCCTTTGGCTGCATCCATGTTCTTTCTCCCTCTATTTTCCGCTATATGGAAGGCGAACGCTGGACAGGAAAATTTTCCATTATTCCATTTTATGTGGATATCTGCCCGAAAGCATGCATTCAGGGATTTCCTATAGACAGCGAAAACTGGTTTGATGTGGGCAAACCAGAGACACTTGCAAAGGCAGAAGCCTATTATGCATCTTTATAAAACAGTTTTCATCTTCACCAACTGTCCTTGGGCATCAAATAAGTATTCGTAGTTGAAGGAACCGTAAATACGATACTTCCAACGGGCACTTTTCTCAAAACGGCGACTGTCATCCAGGATGGTCGCCTGATATTCGGTTTCCAATTCATGAATGAACTCTTTGAATTCCGGATCTTGATATCTATAAGTGGGAACAATAATACGTATATCAGGATATTGTTCTCGCAGATTTTTGATTTCTGCACGAACAGTACCTTTTTCATCGGGCTTCAGAAAAAAGAGTAAACACACGGGATGTCCCTGCCCTGCAATGTCTGAAAAGAGCAAACTGTCTTTCTCTGCATATTCCACCTGTTTGAAATCAACAAAACGATCTCCCGGCTTCAGGCTGCGGGTAGCATCCAGCATCCGTTTCAGTCCTATCAATACAGATGTACTGTCTCGCATTTGTAAAGGAGTTTTCTGGTACAATGTCTCCAGTTCATCCGGATAGATTGCTGCCCAACGATCAAACACCATCCATCCTATTGCGTTCCGGGCATTGTCGAATACAAATTGCCGCGTAGCTTCCAGCGGAAAAAGATCTTCATGCCAAAGTTTCCAAAGACGTACGTTTTGTGAATGGGGATTGGTACTTTTGTACGGTACAGGCATTGCCGGTGGGACTACATTTGTCAACGTCAGTTTCCCTCCCTCGGGATAAAAGAAATTCATACTGCCGGAATGCTCCATTCCATAGATATGCAACGTATCTTCTTTTCCGGAAAATGAAACTTCCCCGTTTCTGATAATAGCGAAATCCAAGGGATCTTTACCGTAATCACGGTCACCCGTCATACGGTCGGCGCCATATCGCCACAGATAAACCGTATCTCCTTCGTAAGCGTCCAATCCGGTGCATTGCACGGTAAAAGTCTGTTCTTGCGATTGACAACTGATGAGTCCCAGAAACAAAGAGTAAAATATCCATTGATTGATTTTCATAAAGCCCAAATAGATTAAAGAAACAAACACATTGCACAAAAGAACAATCTTTTCAGTAAAGATGCAAGCAAAAAAGACAATATATAAAAGCAATTGTTAATGAAATATCCATATATTTGTGACATAACATTAAAAAAACGGGCTATGAAACAACTGAGATTAGGACTATGGGCATATTTCTGCCTTTGTGCAGCCACCACCCTTATGGGACAAAGCAAGGTGAAAACAACTGCTGAAAAAGTAATGCTGTTCATTGACGGTGCCCAAGTGACGCGTACCAAACAAGTAGATATTCCGGCAGGAAATTCAACGCTCATCTTTACCGGATTATCCCCCTATATGGATGCACAAAGTATGCAGGTCAGCGCAAAGGGAAAACTCACCGTTACAGCAGTCAACCGACAATACAACTATATAGACAGCCTCGCCGTCAGCGAAAAACAACAAAGCCTGCAAAAGGAGCTTAAAAAAATAGAGAAGCAGCAGAAAGAACAGAATGCCGAGCTTGGACTTATCAATGCTGAATATGAAATGCTGAAAACAAATTGCTCCGTCAGCAATAAGAATACCGCTACTTCTCTGGCCACTATCAAAGAAGTGAATCAATATTACTCCGGGCAGTTGAAAACTCTGAAAACCAAAGAACTGGCTATCAATGAACAGATAGCTGAACTTGCCATCAAACAGGGACAACTGAACTCTGAACTGGCACAACTAAGCGGTAAATCTCTAACTCCTATGAGTGAAATTATGGTCAATGTAAATGCGCCAACAGCTTGCAAAGCTACATTCACTCTGAGCTATTATGTGAAAAATGCCGGTTGGTTCCCCTCTTATGATGTTCGTTCCGGTAGCCTGGCCGAGCCTATCTCCATCGTTTACAAAGCCAACATCTTTCAGAATACCAAGGAAGAGTGGAAGAACGTAGAATTATCCCTCTCATCCTCTAATCCTTCCACCGGAAGCGTAGCTCCCACTCTGTCTACTTACTGGTTGGATTATGGACTTGCAGCACCACGCTACAATTTGAATCTCAATGGAAATACCGTTTCAGGAGTCGTTCTTGATAATGAACGTACGCCCGTAATAGGTGCTACCGTTACCATCCCGGGAACTACAATAGGAACCATAACCGACGTAAACGGTAAGTATTCCATAACTATTCCCAATGGACAAAACAAACTTCAATTTTCATATATTGGCTATCAGACTCAGACCAAAGATATACAAGGAAGTATTATGAATGTTACCCTTCAGGAGGACACGCAAGCATTGGATGAAGTAGTGGTAGTAGGTTACGGCATTGAAAGGAAACCTCTTATGGCAAGTGCAGTCTCCGGTCTTAAGGTAAACCATAAAAAAGATATTCAATACGAAGAAGAGGCCAGCATGACCCTTGACGTTGAACAGAACCAAGCACAGATGGGCTACGAATTTGAAATCAAAGTCCCCTACACCATTCCTTCTGACAACAAACCTGTAGTTGCTGAAATCGGTCATTACGAATTACCCGCCTCCTATGCTTATCAGAGCACTCCGAAGATAGACAAAGATGCTTTCCTGATTGCCCAGGTAACCGACTGGGAAAAGCTGAACTTACTTGAAGGCGAAGCAAATGTTTACTTTGAGAATACTTTCATTGGCAAGTCCATTATGAATGTCACCCAACAGAACGACACACTATCCTTCTCTTTAGGTCGTGATAAACGTATCATGGTACAGCGTACGAAAGAGAACGAATATACCTCACGCAAGTTTATGGGTTCCAATCAGACGCAATCCATTGCATGGAAACTTTCTGTCCGCAATACGCGTCCAGAGCCTGTCACCCTTACGCTTTACGACCAACTGCCTGTATCACGCAACAATAACATTACCGTAACAGCAGAAGAAATCAGCGGCGGCAGTCTGGATGAAGCGAAAGGTATCATCACCTGGCAAATTACCTTAAAGCCCGGAGAACAACGTGATTTAGCTCTACGTTATAAAGTGAAGTATCCCAAAGGACGAAACTTAATAATAGAATAGATGATAGTGCACAATATATAATAAATATTAATACACATAATAATAATATAGCCTCATGCATCCTTTTCATTTTCTGATTGTTTATTCTAAAAAAAAAGAAGAAGTTATGAAAAAGATTATCTTATTACTGATGTTGGTTTTCATAGGTGCATCTACAACAATTTATGCACAGGAAAGTAAAAGTGAAAGTCGCCGTGCTGAACGTAAAGCACAACGTGATGCAATAAAAGCTCAGGAGAAAATAGAAGAAGAACGAGCATACGCTGATGCAGTACAAGCCATTAAGGAAAGAAAGTTTGTATTGGAAGCGGATCGTGTGACATTCAAAAGAGGCCGTAGTGCTTTTGTTACATCCAATACCAATTTTATCCTTTTAAATGGTGACCGGGCATCCGTACAGATTGCTTTCAACGGCGCTTTTGCAGGCCCTAATGGAATTGGAGGTGTTACAGTAGATGGTACTGTAGGTAAAGTGAAAGTCACCACTGATAAAAAAGGAAATGTAAGTTGCAGTTTCAGTGTGTCAGGGGTTGGTATTTCAGCACAAGTCTCCATCAGATTGACCAATGGGGGCAATAAAGCATCTGCTACAGTAAATCCCAACTATAATTCGAACAGGCTATCATTGGATGGAAAACTCATTCCACTGTCCGAATCGAATATATTCAAGGGACGGTCGTTCTAATTATTGTAACTGAACACTTGCGGCTGCGAAGGCCTGCGCTTATATAAGTGAACGCTTATACTAATATAAGCGCAGGCTTGTGCAGATATAAGCGCAGGCCTTCGCAGATATAAGTGTTTTTATAGAAGTTTATGCACCAAAGAACTTCATAGGTTGTTTTTCTTCAAGTACTGTAGTTTAAAGTTCGAGGCTTTTCATTATCTTTGTTCTCAATAATAATAATTGACAGCCTCCTTTTTACAGATGAAACATCCGCAAACAATCCTCATCACCGGTGCATCTTCCGGTTTCGGAAAAGTAATCGCCACGCAATTGGCCGCACAAGGTCACACCGTCTATGGCAGCAGCAGGAAAGCCGTTTCCGATAATCCGGATTTCAAGATGCTGCAACTGGATATTACTGATCCTGTATCGGTATCCAACGCCATATCTACCATCATTGAAGAACAAGGCAGCATCGATGTACTTGTCAATAACGCCGGGATGGGTATCAGCGGAGCTATTGAACTCACTACCGAGGAAGAGATACAACGCCAGATGAATACGAATTTCACGGGTGCCGTCCGTATGTGTGCAGCAGTACTGCCTTTCATGCGCGAAGCCGGACACGGACGAATCATAAATATCAGCTCCATCGCAGGCGTCCTTGCCGTTCCCTTTCAGGCTTTCTACAGTGCATCCAAGTTTGCGATTGAAGGGTATAGTGAAGCACTTTATCAGGAAGTAAAGCCGCTGGGCATCCAAGTTTGCGTAGTCGAACCGGGAGATTTCCAGACAGGTTTCACAGCGCAGCGGCAAGTGTGTCAGACTTCCCTATCCCATGCGCAATATGGGGAGAGTTTTGCAAAAGCCATGCGAAACGTAGAACAGTCTGAAAACAATGGCTGCCGACCGGAAAAGTTAGGCAAAGCAATCTGTAAACTGGTAAATAGCCGCCATCCTGCTTTCCGCACAAAGGTCGGTCCATGGGAACAAGTATTCTTTGCACGCATCAAACCTATGCTGCCGTTTTGTCTGGTAGATTGGCTGATCAGGAAATTCTATTAGTTAGCTCGTAGCTCAATAATATTCCCCCAGCAAGAATTGTATGTAATCATATAATTTATATCTTTGCGAGCAAATAAACATCACCCCCTTACAAGGTTCAAGTAATGAAACAGACTATTCTCACTATTTTCTTTACAATCATAGCATGGGGAGCGAATGCCCAATCCCCTATCTCCTTCCAGGTAAAAGCCGGAGTCGGTACCTCCAACTTCTATGGAGAAAATGTAGAAAGTGACACACGCATCGCCTACAAAGTAGGTGTCGGCATGAACTATGAACTTAACCGCACATGGGTATTTCAACCCTCACTGAACTTTGTATCGATAGGTGCCCGTGAAGAGGTGGAATATATAGGCAAGGTCAACATGAACGAGTTGTATATCCAACTCCCCATCATGATGTCCGCCCGCCTCAACCTTGGAAAGAATTACAGTGCTTCCCTGAGTGCCGGTCCGTATATTGCCTACGGCGTAGGCGGAAAGACATCCGGTGAGATGGAGGAATATGATTACAGTAGTGAATACAGGCCTGACAGAAGCTACAGATTCCGCATAGATACTTTCGGTAACCGGATAGATGACAAAATGGGGAACAAACGCTTCGACGCCGGTCTTATGTTCGGCCTCAATCTTGAATATCACAAATTCATATTCGGAGCAGAGCTTCAATTGGGAATGATCAAGGTAAACGACCAGCTGGATAATCTGTTGCAATCATCCGGCATTGAGAAATTCTCTCCCAAGAATCTCGCTTCGTTCTTCACCGTAGGATACCGGTTCTGATTTATAAAACCGTCTAAAAACTCATCAGATCATTCAATGCTTCGCTCATGCTGGGATGTGTAAATATATAATCACGCAAGAAAGTATATTCCTGTCCCGTTTTCATTACAATAGATACGATATTAATGATCTCACTTGTTTCCGGTCCGAACAGGGAACAACCCAAAATCTTATTTGTATCGGCATCCACTACTACCTTAAATAACCCGTCAGTCTCACCTAAAGTACGTGCCCGCGGAATGGCTGCTACGGGAAGTGTATTCACTTTTACGTTCAGTCCTTTCTTACGGGCTTCCGTCTCACTCAACCCCACACGTGCCAAAGGAGGATCCATAAATACCGAATAACTCACAGGCTCACGGTCGTCTGTACGCCGTTCTCCTGCACCGAATAAATCTTCACGGATAATACGGTAATCGTCCAATGAAATATAAGTGAATTGCAATCCGCCTTTTACGTCACCAATGGCACGGATGGCCGGATTAGTAGTACGCAGCCATTCATCTACAATAATAGCTCCCCGTTCATTCACTTTCACGCCGGCAACTTCCAGGTTCAGTCCCGAGGTATTCGGACGGCGCCCTGTCGCCAATAAAATAGCATCTCCTTCCAGGTGATGGATTTCATGAGTTACAGCATCCTCATAAATCACTGTTGCAGCGTCCACGGATTGTACCTTTGCATTGAGATAGAATACAATGCCTTTTTTCTCCAATACGGTCTGTACGTTGGCAGCAATATCCCTGTCTTCACGGCCAATCGGTTCGGGATACCCTTCAAGTACCGTCACCTTCGAACCGAAAGAGGCATACATGGAAGCAAATTCCAGGCCGATATAGCCTCCACCCACAATCACCAACCGTTCAGGAAGTTCTTCCAGTTCCATGATGGAAGTGCTGGTGTATACGCGGGGATTCTCTTTTATTCCATCAATAGGCGGTACGATGGTTTCCGCACCGGTATTTATAAAGATCTGAGAAGACTGCAATTCTATTACTTCCGTCTCCGTCCGCACTTCTACTACATCAGGACCGGCAAATGATCCGACACCTGTATACACCGTCACATTAGGATTATCAGCCAGATTATGATAGTTCTTGTTCCGCAGAAAAGAAGTAACCTCTTCCTTGCGACCAATGGCTTGACGGTAATATTCCTTCTTCTCTTCCCACGTAGCCTTTACCGGAGCTTCCTTAGCCAGATGTACCAACGTCTTTGTAGGAATACAGCCGATATTGATACACGTGCCTCCATACATACGATTGGAACGTTCTACTATGGCAACCGTCTTCTGACGTTTTGCAAATTCGGCGGCTAAGGTCTTCCCACCCTTGCCGAAACCAATAATAATGGCATCATACTTTTTCATATCTCTATTTTTTTAATTGTTCCAGTACGCTCTTCGCACTGTCTGCTAATATAACAATTGCGCCGGCCAAAATGGCTGTATCTTTTATAACTAATCTTCCTGCACCGGTCAATAAAGGGAAACCGGACTCGCCACTGCCCAGGTTAGGAACCCATACTTCGGGTGTGGTGACAAGGAAAGAAAGCGTTCCGAGAGTCATGATAATGGCAAGTCCCGCCCCTACCAAACCTACTTTCGGCCAAAAGATACCGAGGAATGTTAGGATACCGATACTCATGATAAGGATACCCAATCCGTGAGAAAAGCCATACGTATTATTCTCCTTGTGCCAATCATGCTTCACGGCATCAAATTCTCCTTCTTTCAGCTTATACTCTTTATAATCGGGAGCATCGTGTGTATAGAAGAAGCTCATAAAAGGGCTATTTGCCACAAAAGGTACGATGCCTTCCGCTTCATAATTCCAGAACTTCAACCCGCCGATCCAAACGAAAATAACCAGAATTGATATGCGAATAAGATTGATACCTAACTTCTGAGTAGATGCAGCCAGTGTCAGGGCTGCTACGAACATAGATTTTAATTTTGTTTTCATACGATTATTGCATTAATGAATTGTTTTGTTTTTCTGATGCAAAAATCGGGGTTTATGTCAGGGTATGAAATGGCAATTCCACCGTATCAGTTGGCAATATTTCCCGTTGTGTTCGATTTACGGAAATCGGATACACTTTCACCGGTCATTTTCTTGAAAAAACGGCTGAAAGTGGACAAATCTTCGAAACCCAGCAGTTCGCTGATTTCCTTGGCACTTTTAGGGGTATATAGCAATAATCTCTTGGCTTCCGACTCTATCCGTTCATGGATAATGCGTAGCGGGGAAGGTACTCCGCAAGAGGCAAACAAATTGGAAAGTGTCTTTGGGGAACGGAATAACAGGTCGGCATAATCCTGTACCTGCTTCTTTTCGCGGAAATGCTGGTCAACCAGAATATAAAAACGACGGACGATATCAAAAGCTTTTTCCTGCTCCGGCGTGACGCCACACTTTTCACGGGCAATGCGGGTGCAGGTGATAATAAAACGTTTGAGAATGATACGTAACATTTCCTCTTGCAGATTATCGCGAACGGCGGACTCCTGCCAGAAGATACGAATAATGTCATTCAGGTTGGCGGATTGTTCCGGCGAAAGTTTCAGTTTCATCACTTGGGAAGAACCATGAAAAAGGAAACCATTACAGGATACTTCGTCATCATGACCGAATATGCAGTAAAAATTGCTGTTGAACAGGAAAGTGAGGTACTCTCCCTCCACCGATTTAATTTCAATATGCTGCAAAGGAGTAAGACTTATGATTTCGTCCTGTTCCAGCTGTATGGGAATATGGTCTATCTCTATAGTTAAGTTTCCACTACGCACCCAAATGAACTTATATAAAGTAGTATCCTGTTGCAGTGCTTTATTTTCGTGAAAACAAAAGGTCATTGCCAAGTTCCCGTTCAGACGGGTATTTAATTGATAATCTATCATGATGTTAAAAAGTTAGAGTTCTTTGTCGTATACCGAAGTACAAATATACACTATTCCGTAAATGAAAAGAAAAGACTACTATTATTTTTCATTATTAATCATACTCTACAGTACCTTCTAAGTCATATTTAATACAATTTCGCACATCATTGGATTAATTTTCACAAAAATGCCTTACCTTTGCCCACTGTGTAATACAAAAGATTGATAGACATGAAAAGACTTACATTGTATATGTTTATGCTCGTACTGAGCATCGGTTACGTTTCGGCACAGGGGAAAGCTGATATTAAGTTTGATAAGACCTCACACAACTTCGGTACGTTTTCTGAAAATGATCCGGTAGTAAGTTGTGTATTCACATTCACTAATGTGGGCGATGCTCCGCTGGTTATACATCAAGCCGTAGCTTCCTGCGGATGTACAGTTCCTGAATATACCCAGGAACCCGTATTGCCGGGCAAAACCGGAACCGTTAAGATTACTTACAACGGAACAGGTAAGTATCCGGGACACTTCAAAAAATCCATCACTTTGCGCACGAATGCCAAAACAGAAATGATGCGACTCTTTGTAGAAGGAGATATGACACCGAAAGATGCAAAATAAGCATCTTTATATATAAGAATAAAGGAGAATTTTTCAATTCTCCTTTTTTTTTGCTTTCTTTGAAGCTGATTTGGATAAAATAAACAATTAATTGACGGCATAATAACTATAAAACATAAAAGCAATTAAGAAACTATGAAACAAGAAGAAGAGAAATTGATCGGTCTGCCGGAAAATGCATTCCGTGAACTGAAACCGGGCGAGGTCTACAACCCGTTGATGAGCCCTAACAAGAAGTACCCGGAAGTTAACCTCTGGTCTGTATTATGGGGTATCGCCATGGCTATCCTCTTTTCGGCTGCGGCAGCCTATCTGGGATTAAAAGTAGGACAAGTGTTCGAAGCAGCCATTCCTATTGCAATTATTGCCGTAGGCGTATCAGGCGCTGCCAAACGTAAGAATGCGTTAGGAGAAAATGTCATTATCCAATCTATCGGAGCCAGTTCCGGCGTTATTGTGGCAGGTGCCATTTTTACCCTGCCCGCCTTATACATTCTACAAGAAACTTATCCGGCGGAAATCACGGTTACTTTTACTCAGGTATTCATCAGTTCATTGCTGGGAGGCGTATTGGGTATTCTCTTCCTCATCCCATTCCGTAAATATTTTGTAAGTGATATGCATGGCAAGTATCCTTTCCCCGAAGCAACAGCTACCACACAGGTACTGGTATCGGGCGAAAAAGGCGGAAGTCAGGCAAAACCGTTATTGCTGGCCGGCATTATCGGAGGTCTGTACGACTTCATCGTTGCTACATTCGGCTGGTGGAACGAAAACTTCACCACACGTGTATGCGGCTTTGGTGAGATGCTGGCCGATAAAGCAAAACTGGTATTCAAAGTGAATACAGGTGCGGCCGTACTCGGTTTGGGCTATATTGTGGGACTAAAATATGCTTCTATCATTTGTGCCGGTTCACTGGCTGTATGGTGGATTATCATTCCGGGAATGTCCATGATCTGGGGCGACAGCGTGCTGAACCAGTGGAATCCGTCAATTGTGGCTACCGTAGGCAGCATGGCTCCCGAAGAAATTTTTAATTATTATGCCAAGAGCATCGGTATCGGCGGTATTGCTATGGCAGGTATCATCGGTATCATCAAGTCATGGGGTATCATCAAAAGTGCCGTAGGACTGGCAGCTAAGGAGATGGGTGGAAAATCCAATGTAGAAGCCAGCATGAAGCGCACTCAACGTGATATTTCGATGAAGATTATCGCTATCGGTTCTATTATAACACTGTTGCTGGTATTCTTATTCTTCTACTTCGATGTGATGCAAGGCAGTTTGCTGCATACTGTGGTAGCTATTCTGCTGGTGGCAGGTATCGCTTTCCTGTTTACGACTGTGGCTGCCAATGCCATTGCAATCGTAGGTACGAATCCGGTTTCCGGCATGACGCTGATGACATTGATTCTGGCATCGGTAGTGATGGTATCTGTTGGCTTGAAAGGTCCGGAGGGAATGGTAGCCGCATTGGTAATGGGTGGCGTTGTGTGTACGGCACTGTCTATGGCAGGTGGTTTCATTACTGACTTGAAAATCGGTTATTGGTTGGGTAGTACACCCGCTAAACAGGAAGCCTGGAAGTTTCTTGGAACGATTGTTTCAGCTGCAACCGTAGGTGGTGTAATGATTATCCTGAATAAGACATACGGATTTACCAGCGGACAACTGGCTGCTCCGCAAGCTAATGCGATGGCGGCAGTTATTGAACCGTTAATGAATGGCGTGGGTGCCCCTTGGTTGCTTTATGGCATTGGTGCAGTACTGGCTATCGTGCTGAATGCATTCAAGATTCCCGCATTGGCATTTGCACTGGGTATGTTCATTCCGTTACAGCTGAACGTTCCTCTTGTAGTGGGTGGTGCCATCAACTGGTATGTGACAAGCCGCAGCAAAGATGCCACCCTTAATACTGAACGCGGTGAAAAAGGTACGTTGCTGGCATCCGGTTTCATTGCCGGTGGTGCGCTTATGGGTGTAGTCAGTGCAGCAATGCGTTTCGGAGGTATCAATCTGGTAAATGACGCCTGGGTAAACAATACATGGTCCGAGGTACTGGCATTGGGTGCATACGCATTACTGATAATTTACTTCATTAAAGCTTCAATGAAAACCAAATAATAGAAATATAATGAGAACAATTTTATTCATTACAGCACTGTTTATATCAACTCTGCTATCTGCTCAGAAGCCCGTTGAGATACCCTTGTGGCCCAATGGTGCTCCTAATACGAATGGCCTGACAGGAGATCAGGAAGACTTGAACGGCGGCCGTGTGGCTAACGTCATTAATCCCACCATCACGGTTTATCGTCCGGCAAAGCCAAACGGCATGACTATCTTGATGTGTCCGGGCGGCGGATATGCCCGCCTGGCAATGAATCACGAAGGCCATGACATGACATCCTGGTTCAACACACAGGGAATCACGTATGCCGTCCTGAAATATCGTATGCCGAACGGGAATCGCGAAGTGCCCCTCTCAGATGCAGAACAGGCCATCCGCATTATTCGCCAGCATGCCAAAGAATGGGGTATCAATCCGAATCAGGTAGGCGTTATGGGTGCATCGGCAGGCGGACATCTGGCTGCTTCTCTCTCTACACTTTACAGTAGTGATGAAACGCGTCCAGACTTTCAGATATTGCTTTATCCGGTAATCTCTATGGTACCGGGTATCACCCATGGAGGTTCCCGCAAGAACCTTCTTGGCGACAACCCGACCAAGGAACTGGAAGATGCGTATTCTCTGGAACGTCGTGTATCTCCCCGCTCTCCACAAGCTTTCATCGTACTTTCTGCTGATGATGGCGCTGTGCCACCCATGAATAGTATCGGCTACTTTCTTGCTCTCAACCAACAGAAAGTTCCCGTATCCATGCACATCTACCCCATTGGCGGACATGGCTGGGGCTTTCGCGATAACTTCACTTACAAACGCCAGTGGACAGAAGAACTGGAGAAGTGGTTGCGTGACGGGGTGAAATTCGAGAAAAATAACTAATATATCAACTCATGAAAAAATTGACTTTTATCACCTGTCTCGTATTACTACCCCTCGCCCTTCAGGCACAGGAAGACCGTTACGACCAGTTGACCAATCCGAAGTTGACCAGTATCAACAAAGAGGCTCCCCGAAGTACATTTACTTCTTATGCCACCGAAGAAGATGCTATCGTCAATGACCGGACGAACGGAGCCAGCCGCCTATCCCTCAACGGGAAATGGAAGTTCAACTATGTGGAAAACTTTGCCGACCGTCCCACAGACTTCATGAATGTGCGTACTGATGTGAACCGTTGGCCGGACATCAATGTGCCGGGTAACTGGGAGCTGCAGGGCTTCGGTACTCCGATCTACGTCAACCAGCCTTACGAGTTCTGTTCTAAGGGTTACGAACCTTATTGGGACAAGCCTAATCCGCCTTATGTACCCAAAGACTGGAATCCGACAGGAACATATCGCCGTGATTTCGTTGTAGGTAATGACTGGGATGGAAAAGAAATCTTCCTCAGTGCGGACGGTGTACGCGGTGCTGCTTTCTATTACATGAATGGCAAGTTTGTAGGTATGAGCAAGGATGCCAAAACTCCTGCCCGCTTCAACGTTACCGCCATGATCAAAAAAGGTAAGAATATGATTGCCATTCAGGTACACCGTTTCTCGGATGCCAATTATCTGGAATGTCAGGACTTCTGGCGCATCAGCGGCATAGAGCGCGATATCTATCTCTATGCCACGCCCAAAATTCATATTGCAGATTTCAAGGTAGAGACTCCGTTGGATACTTATTACAAGGACGGTATCCTGCAACTGAAAGTGAAGCTTACGAACGAAAGTGATATAAAGTCTCCTTATGTAGTTTCCTATCGTTTACTCGATGACCAGGATCAGCAAGTAACCCAGTCCTCTACCCGTGTGGAAGGTGATCAGACCGAAGTAGAATTCACGAAGAAAACCCTCCGTGGTGTAAAGCATTGGACAGCTGAAACACCTAATCTTTATACACTCGTCATCAGCCTGAAGCGCACCAATGGCGAAATAATAGAAGCCACCAGTTGCAAGGTAGGTTTCCGCACGATAGAGATTAAGGATAAGCAACTGCTTGTGAATGGCGTGCCTATCCTTGTGAAAGGTGTGAATGTACATGAGCATAATGAATACACAGGACATTACGTTCCGGAAGATCTTATGATCAAGGATTTCGAACTCTGGAAAAAATATAATGTGAACACCGTACGTACTTGCCACTACCCGCAACAGGAACGTTTCTACGAACTTTGCGACCAATATGGTATATACGTAATTGATGAAGCAAATATTGAAAGCCACGGTATGGGTTATAATCTCAATGTAGGTGGTACTTTAGGTAACAATCCGTTATTCATGAATGCTCACCTCGACCGTACCATGAATATGTACGAACGTGATAAGAATCATCCATCTGTAATCATCTGGTCACTGGGTAATGAAGCTGGAAACGGACTGAACTTCTACGTTACCTATAATAGTCTGAAGATGCTCGATAGCCGTCCTATCCAGTACGAACGTGCCGGATTAGAATGGAATACGGATATTTATTGTCCAATGTACTCTTCTCCCCAATCTATTGAAAAGTATGCCCAGAATAAGGAAATGACTCGTCCGCTTATCCTGTGTGAATATGCTCATGCTATGGGTAACAGTCTTGGCAACTTCCAGGATTATTGGGATGTGATTGAGAAATATCCGATATTACAGGGTGGTTGCATCTGGGACTGGGTAGATCAAGGCTTTGCCGCCAAAACCAGTGACGGACGCAAATATTGGAATTATGGTGGTGACTATGGCGATACCGGAACTCCTTCCGATGGCAACTTCTGCATCAATGGTGTAGTTTATCCCGACCGCAGTATAAAGCCCCAGACTATTGAAATGGGTAAGGTTTATCAGAACATAAAATTCATTAAGTTCGATCCGCAAACCTGCACGGTGCAGATACGCAATGACTTCTCATTTACTGATCTGAATAAATATGATTTCCATTATGTCGTTCGCGATCATGGAAAAGAAATTTATAAAGGTCAGATGGATAATATCAATGCTGCTCCGGGTAAGACAGCTACCAGTGCATTCCTGCAAGGTATTCCTAAAGAAAAGAATACTACGGGAGATGTACGCATCGAGTTCTATGCAACCATACGTAATGCAGAACCTTTCTTACCGGTTGGTACGGTAATCGCACGTGAACAAACTTATGTTCATCCGTTCTTTAAGAAAGAAGTGGTACGCATGAATCCCGCTAAAGTAGATGAAGTCTTTTCACAGGTTGTTTTCAGCGGTGATGATTTCAAGGCTACATTTGAAAAACAGAGCGGCTTGCTGACCTCTTATATCTATAAGAAACAAGAGTATATCCATAACGGTCAAGGTCCGCAACCTTTCTTCTGGCGTGCACCTACTGATAATGATTATGGAGCAAAACTTCCCACTCGCCTGAAAGCATGGCGCGAGGCCAGTTACCAGGCACCTAAGGCAGAATCGTTCAATGTTTCTAAAGATGGCGGCAAGTCTATTGTAAAGGTTACATATCGTTTTACGCAGGTAGATGCACAGTGGGAAATTACCTATAAAGTCTTTGCCAATGGCATTATCAAAGTGGATAATCGCTTTGTAGCCGAAGGTACGGAAACTCCGATGATACCCCGTGTAGGTTTGCGTATGCAATTATCGGAAATATTAAACGACCTTACTTACTATGGTCGTGGTCCGGAAGAAAACTACCGTGATCGTCGCACTTCGCAGTTTATCGGAGAATATACTACTCCGATAAAGGACTTGTACGAACCGTACATCCGTCCGCAAGAAAACGAGCATCGTACGGATATTTATTGGTGTGCGCTCACCACTAAGCAAAAAGCCGGTTTGCTCTTCATTGCCGACCGTACGTTTGAACTGAATGCTTCCAACTATCTGCTTGGAAGTCTGGATAGCGGCGAAACCATCGACAATGGTGCCCCACGTACCAACGAAACAAATCATCGTCATCTCACCGACCCACAACCCGTGAAACAGGTAGATATGTTTATCGACTATCGTATGATGGGTGTAGGTGGTGATAATAGTTGGGGAGCTATAGCACACGAACCGTATCTGATTCGGCCCGGTGTAGAAAATGCCATTGAATATGGTTTCTCCATCGTACCATTTGACAAAAAGGCGGATTACAAAAATTTAATCTATCAATATTAAATTTAATCTGTCCAAATTAAGGATTAATGAAAAGGATGTCGTACTTTTGCGACATCCTTTTTTATTTATATTAATAAACGAAAGAACAATGAAAACAATGATTACTACCCTCCTGTTCAGTGCGCTTTGTGTAGCTACTGTCAGTGCTCAGACTGATGAAAAAAACAACGCCATGCTGAATAATGGAATAAATTTTCTGGATATTCCTTACGTGGCACATACACTGGAAGCGACTGATGGCGAAGAAGAGCTTATCATCAATTGTGATGAAGTAGATTGTACTACTTTCGTAGAATATACTCTTGCTATGGCCCTCTCTCCTACCGAAGACGGTCAGATAGCCGAAGGTGATTTCGCTGATAAACTTCAGATGATCCGCTATCGTGACGGAAAGATAAACGGTTATACTTCCCGCCTGCACTACATTGCAGATTGGGTAAACAATGGTGTTCGTAACGGTTTCTTGGAAGACGTAACAACGGCTAACAGTCCTTATATACAGCAAGTTTCTCTTTCCTACATGTCTTCTCATCCAGAACTGTACAAGCAGTTAAGTAACTCTCCGGGGAACGTAACAAAGATGAAAGAAATAGAAAAGTCATTGAATGGTCAGGAATTTCATTATGTCCCCAAAGATAAACTACCATTCGACGGTCTGCCTTGGATAAAGAATGGTGACATCATTGCTATCACTACAAATACCCCGGGATTGGATGTAGCTCATATGGGTATTGCTTTCTATGTAAACGGCAAACTAAGTCTGCTGCATGCTTCTTCCAAAGAGAAGAAAGTGGTTATTTCTAAAGTGACCTTGGGGCAGATGTTACAGAAAAACAAAAATTGGACGGGAATTAGAGTACTAAGAATGAAGAAATAAACTTTAAATATTAGCAAAATAAATGCGGAAGCTTCAATTAATGAAACTTCCGCATTTTATATTTATGGCTAATGCGAATCTGGAGTTGAATTTAATCGGTGCAGAAGGAATAAAGGAGTGGTAAGGCGGTAAGGTAACAGGGTGGATAAAGTGGCTGCGCTATATATTACAGAGTGTTATCCCGTTATCACTTTATCACCCTACCACCTTATCACATTTTGTTCATATCCGATAAATAATGAACAGGATTCAACTCCTGATCCACATGGTTAATTAAAAATAGCTTGGAGATATTCTTTAAAATATCTCCAAGCCCCCAGAAAAACTAAAATAACAATCTGTTACCCTCGCATCAGCAATTCCGGGAATGTAAATCCTTGCATGGTATAGCAGATAAAGAAGATGGTAGCACTAACAATCCAAAGAATAAGCAATGTCCACTTCAACCCGGAAACCATAGGTTGCCAATTGAATACCGGACGAAAGATTGCGAAAACAAGGCTAACCAGAGGAATACCCACTACGAGGATACCTGCAATATATAGTACGATGGCTGACAAAGGAGATGTAGGTAATACAAAATCAATAGCCGGGAACCAAGACATCAACGCCGCACCACCACCAATAGCAACTGCAATAGCGGCAAAGAGCAAAGCTACAAATACAATACCGAAAACAAACAGTACCGGGCTGCAAATGATAGCCACAATAACCAGACAAATCTTCAGGAACCAACCGACAATCATTAATAATGTATCACCAGTCCTTTGCATAGAAGTACGAGGTTTATCAGACTTCATATAATCGTTTACATTATTGGTAACTCTCTCAAAACCATCAGTTACAGTCTTTCCAATATTCTCTACCGTAACAGCTTCGCCGCGCATATTCAACTTTTCAGCCGCCGTACGAGCTTCGGGAATCACTATCCAGCAAATGATATAAATAGGGATCAAGAACTTGAAACCAAAGATTGCGCAAAAAACAAGAGCCAAACGGAACCAGGTGGAATCCCAACCCAAATAAACACTAAGTCCCCCTATCACGCCACCCAGCATTTTATCGTCCGGATTGCGATACAAACGATGACGGGCAGAAGTATATGAAGAATCAGTATCACCATTCCAGGAACCGGAACCATAACCTTCACCGGAGGCACCCTTCGTATTTCCGGAACCGGAAGCAGTATTCTCTTCCGTACCAGTTTCCATCTCTTCAGGTTTCCCCATACGATTGATTACTTCTTCTACATCGGTTATAGTGATCACCTGAGAGCCAGCAGTCAGCTTCTCTGAAAAAAGTTCAGAGATGCGAAGTTCGATGTCATTTACAATCTCGTCAGCACCAGCTTGTCTTCTAAAGTGCAGTTTCAGATTGCATAGATAGTTATCCAAAAGGCGATAGGCGTCTTCATCAATGTGGAAAACAGTTCCGCCCAAATTTACCGTTAATGTCTTTTTCATTGCTATTTGTTTTTTAAATTTATACTGATACGAGGTTTTTAATATCCTGAATCTAATAGTTGGCTATATGATTCACTGTTTCATTCAACTCACGCCAGGAGATTTCCAACTCTCCAAGAAAAACTTCCCCTTTTGGGGTGAGCTTGTAATATTTACGTGGCGGTCCTTGTGTGGACTCTATCCATTCGTAACTTAATAGATCGTCATTCTTCAGACGAGTGAGCAGGGGGTAAAGCGTTCCTTCCACTACGATCAGCTTAGCTTCTTTAAGTTTCTGGATAATATCCGAAGCGTAGGCCGGTTCTTTATGAAGCAGTAGCATGATGCAATACTCTAACATGCCCTTACGCATTTGCGACTTTACATTATTTACGTCCATCTCTTATTGGTTTACGATTCGACAATTTTCTATTTTACAGCGAAGATAGCAACTGATTGAAATAGAGCTTTTCTTTGTATGACACAAATATATGTATTATCTTAGTACTATGCAATACAAAGTACCTTGTATTTCATTTAATTAACACTATTATCTATTCACACCTTATTAATAAAGCACCAAGGGAAAGAATAACATATAAGAGAAAAATGTATCTTTGCGGAAAAGATATAAATACAACGAACTATGTTAACTATCAGAAAAGCAACTACAGCCGATTGTGAGTTGATTCACAAACTTGCATGGCAGATATTTCCGGAGACTTACAAGGACATACTTTCACCGGAACAAAACGATTACATGATGGAATGGATGTACTCCATAAAGAACATCCGCAAGCAAATGGAAGAAGAAGGACATGTATATTTCATTGGATACAAGGACAACGAAGTGTGTGGTTATGTATCTGTGCAACAACAAGGTGAAGATCTCTTCCATTTACAGAAAATATATGTACTCCCCTCCTTTCAAGGATCACATTGCGGTAGCTTCTTATTCCATGAAGCCGTCAAATATATCAAGGAAGTACATCCCGGTCCATGCCTGATGGAATTAAATGTAAACCGCAACAACAAAGCGCTGAATTTCTATGAACGCATGGGGATGAGAAAATTGAGGGAAGGGGATTTTCCGATAGGGAACGGATATTATATGAATGACTTTATAATGGGGCTGGAGATCAATTAAAAATTAAAGGCTGCGCAGTTCAAAAAGAGAACCTTGCGCAGCCTTTAATTTTTAATTGATAATTCTTTATTTCCAATTATTCCGTTACTCGTTCCAACCATTTTACCATGGCAAACATAACACCCATTGACACAAGACAAATAACAAAGAATACAGTCCAACACTGCCAGATAGGAATCTTGTTATACATCATAGGACCAAGGAATAAGAAAAGATTTCCTATCGCTGTTGCACCAAGCCACAAGCCTTGGCACAAACCCTGAATATGTTTGGGAGCTACCTTAGAAACAAATGAAAGACCAAGCGGAGAAATAAAAAGCTCAGCTACAGTCAAGAAGAAATAAACCACAATCAGCACCCACGGACCAGCCTTCAACCCTGCTTTGGCAGAGTCAGCCATCGCCTTAAACTCAGTGCCTGAAGGATAACCTTGCATTGCCGAATAAATAGTAAGGAATAAGAAGGCAAGTCCTGCAATACCCATACCAATGGCAATCTTCTTAGGAGTAGAAATTTGCTGACCACGACGGGAAAGCGCACCAAAGAAGAGCATGATGAGCGGAGTAAGTACTATCACAAAGAATGGATTCACAGCCTGCCAAATTTCGGGCGCAATGCTATCGGTTACTACAAAATCGCGGGCAAAAAGTGAAAGCGACTGTCCGTTCTGGTGGAATGAGAACCAGAAGAAAATCACAATACCTAATACAGCAAACAGTGCATATAAACGTTGCTTTATCTCTTTTGCCATGGCTGCCTTCTCGGCAGGTGTATAAGTTACCGATTCCAGTTTTTCCTTCTTGCCCGGTGTAGGGAATACCTTCCGACACGCAATGAAAATGAAAAGAGAAATAAGCATAGCTACTACCGAAGCTATGAATGAATAGTGGATACCTGTATTAAATACGTCAAGATACTGAGTACAGAAAACGCTCAAATCAGTTGTTACCGTGCCTCCTACTTTGACAACCAGTTCATTTAGGTTAGAGAGATTATCAGAAGCCATATTGCCACCTTCCTTAATATATTGATGGCACAATGCAGGCAGATCAGCGTTGTACATCATGCTATGAACCTTCAGCCACCATTCTCTGAGCAGGGGAGCAACAAAAGGTGCAATCAACCCACCAATATTGATAAATACATAGAATATCTGAAAGCCGGAATCACGACGGCTCTTAGCCAGCTTCAAGGCTTCAGGTCCTTTTTTCTCAGCTTCTTTCTCAAGGTTGTCGTACATCTGGCCTACGATAGCCTGTAAGTTTCCTTTAAAAAGTCCGTTACCGAAAGCAATGAAAAACAAAGAGACACAAGTCAAAGGAAGCAACCAACCAATATTTTCAGCAGTGGACAGTACAGGAATAGATAGAATGACATAACCCAATGACATCACTATCAATCCTGACATGATTGTTCCTTTATAGTTTTGCGTCCTATCGGCAATAATACCGCCTACCAAACTCAGTACATAGATACCACAATAAAAGACTGAGTAGATAATGGAACTGGTTTCGTCACTCAGGCCGAATTTGGAGCAGAGGAACAGTACCAGTACGGCATTCATGATGTAGTAGCCGAACCTTTCGCCCATATTGGAGATAGCAGCTGCCAACAGACCTTTAGGATGATTCTTGAACATAGATATAAGTTTTTTAAATTAGTAATTAGATTGATTTTCGTTTATTAAATGCAAATATATACATTTTGCTGAAATAACCTGTAAAAAAGTGAAATTAGTCATGAAAAAGGATGCAAACTTCAGCATGAACCTCCTTAATTAAATCATTTGGATCAAGTTTAAGTTGCAGGCCACGCTGACCCGCACTTATGTAGATATAAGGATAATTGAGACAAGATTCATGAATGTATGTAGGGAAAGGTTTCTTCATACCGATAGGAGTACATCCACCACGAATATATCCCGTCAAAGGAAGTAATTCTTTCATCGGAATAAGATCACACTTCTTATTACCGGAAGCTTTAGCCGCCAATTTTAAATCTACCTCATGCTCACCGGGGATGACACATACGAAATAGCCATTCTTATCGCCATGCAGGACAAGGGTTTTGAATACCTGTTCGATATTCTCCCCCAAACTATCAGCCACATGAATAGCGCTTAAATCGTTTTCATCCACCTCATAGGGAATGAGTTCGTATGGTATTTTGGCTTTATCCAAAAGCCTCGCCGCATTCGTCTTATTGATTTTCATAATTTATCCTTTTAATTCTTCTCGCAAAAACTTAGGGGTATATCCCTTCTTACTCTTGGCCACTTCTTCCGGTGTGCCGCAACTGAGGAGTTGCCCCCCACCCTTACCACCATCAGGTCCCATATCGATGATATAATCAGCCATCTTGATAACATCCAGATTATGCTCGATGACAATCACTGTGTTACCTTTGTCCACCAATTTATTAAGCACATTCATCAGTACGCGAATGTCTTCGAAATGAAGTCCGGTAGTAGGCTCATCCAGAATATAAAGGGTTTTCCCCGTATCTCGCTTGGAAAGTTCCGTAGCCAATTTCACACGTTGGCTTTCACCACCGGAAAGGGTGGTGGAAGATTGTCCCAACTTTATATATCCCAGACCGACTTCCTGTATTACCTTAATCTTATTCAAAATCTGTGGCACATTTTCAAAGAACTCCACCGCACGGTTAATGGTCATATCCAGTACATCAGCAATAGATTTTCCCTTGAAGCGCACTTCCAATGTCTCACGATTATAGCGTTTGCCATGACAGACTTCACAGGGTACATATACATCGGGCAGGAAGTTCATTTCAATTGTTTTGTAACCATTTCCCTGGCACGCTTCACAACGTCCGCCACTCACATTAAAAGAGAAGCGCCCCGGTTTATAACCGCGTATCTTGGCTTCCGGTAATCCTACAAACAAATTACGAATATCAGAAAAGACTCCCGTATAAGTGGCTGGATTAGAACGCGGTGTACGCCCCAACGGAGACTGATCCACATTTACCACCTTATCGATGTTTTCCAATCCTTCAATACTATCGTATTTCAGAGGATCCTGAAGCGAGCGATAGAACTTCTGCGAAAGAATAGGTTGCAATGTTTCGTTGATCAGCGTAGATTTTCCGCTGCCGGATACACCAGTGACACAGATCAACTTACCAAGAGGAAATTCCACATCTACCCCTTTCAGGTTATTCCCCCGTGCACCACGCAGCCAAAGGCTATGCCCATTACCTTCACGACGTTTTTGGGGTATTTCTATCTCACGTTCCCCATTAAGATATTGTGATGTCAACGTATGCGTCTCCAACATTTCCTTGGGAGTTCCTGCAAAAACAACCTCACCACCCAAGCGTCCGGCTTTCGGCCCCATATCAATCACATAATCAGCAGCCATCATCATATCCTTATCATGCTCCACAACAATGACGGAGTTACCGATATCCCTCAGCTCTTTCAGAGAATGAATTAGCCGCTGGTTATCCCGCTGATGCAAGCCAATACTCGGCTCATCAAGAATATAAAGTACATTCACCAATTGCGAACCGATTTGAGTAGCCAAACGAATACGCTGACTCTCACCACCAGAAAGAGTTACAGAACCACGGTCAAGGGCAAGGTAATCCAGTCCCACATCCAACAGGAATTTCAGACGGGTACGGATTTCTTTCAATATCTCAACAGCAATTTGTTTCTGCTTATTATCCAGATACTGATCGACATTCATCAGCCAGTCATAAAGCTCATTGATATCCATACAAGACAGTTCATAGATATTCTTATCATGGATACGGAAATGAAGAGCTTCTTTATTCAATCTTGCCCCTTTACATTCAGGACATACAGTAGTTTTAGCAAATTGCTCCGCCCACTTTTGTGCAGTAGCAGAAGCATCTTTTTCCTGTAACATCTGAATATACTTCACCACCCCCTCAAACGTTACAAAGTAATCGGAAGAAGTACCGATAAGAGAGCTTTTAATCTTAATACGTTCATCCGAACCGTAGAGGATTTCATCAATGGCTTCATCCGGCAATTCCTTAACAGGAGTTTTTAAGGTAGCTTCATATTTCTCCAATAAAGCGGCAATCTGCCAGAAAATCATGCTATTCTTGTACTTACCTAATGGAATGACAGCTCCTTCGTATATAGAAAGTTCCCGATCGGGAATCACTTTTTCCACATCAATCTGATTCACAACTCCCAATCCCTTACATTTAGGGCAAGCACCTTGCGGAGAGTTGAATGAAAAATTGTGGGGTGCCGGCTCACGGTAGGACAACCCGGTAACAGGACACATTAACCGCTTACTATAGTGACGAACATTTTCGGATTGCAAATCAAGTATCATCAACAAGCCGTCACCTTGCTGCATCGCGGTAGCCACACTGTTTTTCAGACGAACGTCATCTTTATCCGTCACAACCAGCTTATCAATAACTACTTCTATATCATGATTCTTATAGCGGTCCAACTTCATACCGGGCAATGCCTCCTTGATTTCACCGTCTACACGAACATAGAGATAACCTTTCTTACGCACCTGTTCGAACAGTTCCTTATAATGTCCCTTACGAGTACGAACTAATGGAGCCAGAATATAAATTTTCTTGCCTTTATAATCATTCAGAATTAAATCAAGAATTTGCTCTTCAGTGTATTTCACCATTCTTTCACCCGAAAGATAAGAATAGGCTATACCGGCACGTGCATAAAGCAAACGTAAATAATCATAAATTTCCGTTGTAGTGCCGACTGTAGAGCGGGGATTCTTATTCGTCGTTTTTTGTTCAATAGAAATAACCGGACTCAATCCCGTAATCTTATCGACATCGGGACGCTCCAGATTTCCCAGGAAATTGCGGGCATACGCAGAAAATGTTTCGATATACCGACGCTGTCCTTCGGCAAAAATCGTGTCGAATGCCAACGACGACTTGCCGCTTCCGCTTAGTCCCGTAATAACGGTAAGACTGTTACGGGGAATTTCCGCATCGATATTTTTTAGATTGTGCACGCGCGCACCATATACATTGATGTATTCTGTTTCTTCTGTCATTTATCTTAACATATTAATATCACTTTTAATCTTATAATTAACTCCATCTGCTCCCTCCGCTTCTACCACTATAAAATAAACACCTTCGGGAACATTCTTTCCATGCGCAGTACCATCCCATCCTGCATCAATATTCTGTAATCCCCAGCGGTAAAGTTCCTGTCCCCAACGATTGAAAACATACGCATTGAAGCGAACCAGCGACTTATGCTTTACACGGAACACATCATTCACTCCGTCGCCATTAGGTGAAAAAGCATTCGGTACTTTAAGTTCCGATTCAGTAATACGAATCATAAAAGTGCCAGAAGTATTCGTTTCTTCCGTCTCAATATCCGTCATAGTCAGACGGACATAAAACATACCGGATTCCTGAAAACTATAAATAGTTTCAGCATCAAAGCGCGTCAGGAAAATATCATTGAAAGCTGCGTCGCGAGAGAAGTTCCATTCATAACGAAAGTTTGCAGTCTCATCCGACGACTCCCCGGAGTCTTCATCTCTCCACATAAAACGAAATTCAAGAGGAGCGGCACCCGTATAGGTATCATCCGGAAAGATAGAAACATTCCCTTCCGGAGCTGCTCCGTTTTCGGAAAGCAAAATAGCCACGGGAGACACTTCTAAGAGTCCTATCCTTCCCCCGTCAGCCCACACCGGTAAATACCCGAGCAACAGTATCGCCACACAACCGATATATGAAAACAATCCGCATCGCATAATACCTGCAAAAATAACGGTTTCCCAGCGAATATCAGCGGATACATAAGATTTTTCAGTTTTAAAATGCACAATATTATTTCTTAACGCATTCCTTTCGTTAAATTTAGGCAAAATCCTTACCTTTGCGGCTACTTTGGGAAATTGTAAACGTAAACCAACGATATCGAATGAGAACGATTAACCGGATTTTCTGCTCCTTGCTGCTCGCCGGTGCATGCAGTCTCGGAGCAATTGCACAAGAGAACCAGTCATATTTTCTGCATACCATTGAAAAAGGGCAAAGCCTTTATTCCATATCCAGTATGTATGGTGTCACACAGTCGGACATCGTGAAGTTGAATCCAGGAAGCGATGAAAAAATATTTGTAGGACGCACTTTACGCATTCCACGCACCGCTGCCAATACTCAGACAGAAACTTTCCATACTATAGCCCAGGGCGAAACCCTGTATCGGTTGACCGTTAAATATGGTATATCCGCCAAAGCTATTTGTGATGCCAACCCCGGACTGAGTGCCGAGAATTTTCGCATCGGACAGGTAATACGCATACCTTCCGCCAGCGAAGCAGGTATAATTACTACGGAAACCGTTAATGAGCCTGCAATTCCCTTAATTCAGGGACCTGTACAATCTCGTTGCCGGGATATGCACAAAGTTAAGCGGAAAGAAACTGTTTACAGTATCAGTCGTGAGTATGGTATTTCCGAAGCAGAACTGATAGCAGCCAACCCGGAATTGAAAGGTGAAAACAAAATAAAGAAAGGTACTTTCCTCTGTATTCCTTATCCTACTGCGCAAGTAGAGAAGCCTACCCAGCCACAGGTAGTGCCCAGTGACACCCAATTATTCAGTGAAAATAAGAAAACAACAGAACGTTTCAGTACGATTAAAGCTGCCTTGATTCTTCCTTTCCTGGATGTTTCCAAGAGTGAGGCTGCCCGTATGATAGAATATTATGAAGGCTTCCTCATGGCAGTAGATAGTTTGAAACGCAGTGGAGTTTCCATTGATTTGTACGCTTACAATTCCGGTCCTGAGAGTGCTTCTCTGAATCCAATCCTCTCCAAAAAGGAGATGAAGGATATGGATATTATTTTCGGTCCGTTATATCCACAACAAATCAAGCCAGTGGCTGATTTCGCCCAGAAAAATGATATTCGTCTCGTGGTACCGTTCTCATCAAAAGACAACAGTGTATTCCGCAACCCCGCCATCTATCAGATTAATACTCCTCAGTCATATCTTTACTCAGAAGTATACGACCACTTTGTTCGCCAATTCCCCAATGCTAATGTTATCTTCATAGAGGCCAGTACAGGCACAAAAGATAAAGCTGAATTTATCAAAGGATTAAAAGACGAACTGAAAAACCGTTCCATTCCAATGAAATCCCTGAAAGAGGATGCAACAGTAGAATCCCTGAAAACAGTATTACGCTCCGACCGGGAAAATATATTCATCCCTACATCGGGAAGCAATGTGACTCTGATAAAAATACTTCCTCAACTAACCTTATTGGTGCGTGAAAATCCGGAAAGTAACATCCATTTGTTCGGTTATCCAGAATGGCAAACTTACACCAAGGATCATTTGGAAACCTTCTTTGAACTGGATACTTACTTCTATTCATCATTCTATACCAACAATTTGTTACCTGCGGCTATCAGCTTCACTAAGAATTACCGCAGATGGTATGGCAAAGAGATGGATGAACGCTACCCAAAATATGGTATGTTAGGCTTTGATACCGGTTATTTCTTTCTGAAAGGCTTGTCACGCTATGGATCTGAGTTAGAGAAAAATATGCAACTCATGGATCTGGTACCTATTCAAACCGGATTCAAGTTCCAACGTGTAAACAATTGGGGTGGCTTTATCAACAAGAAAGTATTCTTTGTACGCTTCACCAAAAATTATGAGTTGGTGAAACTGGATTATGATTGATAACAGAAGGTTTTAAACTCAAAGACAATGAAGATAAAAAATATTATAGGATCCGTCCTGCTACTTACCGTATGGGCTTTGCCCGGCCATGCACAGATAGGCGAACAACGCCATAACTTAGCAGTAGGTTTTAACGGCGGTATCAATATCAATAGCGTCAGCTTCTCTCCTACTGTCCGGCAAAAAAGCTTGATGGGTATCAATGGTGGTCTGACAATGCGCTATATCTCCGAAAAGTATTTCAGTATGATTTGCGGCGCACAAGTGGAATTAAATTTCTCACAGCATGGTTGGAGCGAATTTGATGAAGATCACCCCGAACTGGAATATACACGTACAATGAATTATGTGGAAATTCCGCTTCTGGCACATTTGGCTTTTGGTAAAGACCGTGGAGTACAATTTTTTATCCATGCAGGTCCACAAATAGGTTTCTTTATTAGCGATACCAGAAAGAAAAACGATGCATGGGAAAATTTTACAACTCCGGAACAGCATGATAAGGATGTGGAAAATAAATTCGATTATGGTATTACGGGAGGAGCAGGACTGGAGCTACGTACTAAAGCCGGAAATTTCCTCATAGAAGGAAGATACTATTATGCCTTATCCGACTTTTATAAGAGTACCAAGAAAGACTATTTCTCACGTTCGGCACATGGTACTATAGTGGCTAAGATAACTTACCTGTTCGATCTCAAAAAATAATTCTAAGATAGATAAAAGAAGGCGCCCCGGAACTTTTATATAGAAGTCCTGGGGCGCTTTTTTTTATTTGATCTCTTTTATCTCAATCGGTCAGCCGCTTTCACCATTACCTCATCACGATAGATAGCACGGAAAGACAGATAATTTAAAATGATAGAAATAGCAGGAAGGCAAAGTGCCCAGCCTAATTGGAAAGTCATTGCATCCAAATCATCTTTCAGCATAAACATAAATACAAAAAATGCTGCATAATATCCGATCAATAAAATACTATTGAATACCGTCATACGAACCTGCAACATTCGGTTACGGAAGAGAAAGATAGTACAAAATGCCACGACTGCACTTAAAAACAAAATTCCGAATAACCCCCATGTAGATTGAAAGGTGTCTTCCGTCAGCGTCACCCCCAACGGCTTAAAAATATATGCAGTCACTCCGTCAGAAGCAATAAACTGTCCTACAGGCAAACACATGGTAGCTATTAGCAAACCTGTCACTATTAATAAATAAATAGATTGAATACGTTGTATCATTGTTATTTTCCTTGATTAAAACAACAGAGGTGTGTCCAAGCAAAATTTACTTGAACACACCTCCGTAGTAATTTCATTTACTGTAATTTTTCTTTTTCCTTAGCCGGGTTACGATAATAGATCTTACCTTCAACGTACTCTTGCGTTGCAATCAACGTCGGTTTCGGCAACTTCTCATAGTAGCGTGAAATTTCAATCTGCTCCCGATTCTCGAACACTTCTTCCAGATTGTCATTATAGGAAGCAAACTCTGCCAGCTTCTTAGAAAGATCATTCTTGATCTCTACACTGATCTGATTTGCACGCTTACCTATAATAGCTACGGTTTCATACACGTTACCGGTATCTGCACACAACTCCATCATGTCACGGGTAACCGTGGTACCAGGAGCATTTGTCTTCTTATAATCCATAAATATCTAAATTAATATTATCCTATATCTGTTTGCTTATCCCCATCCAACATCTTCTCGGAATCCTTAAATATCTTCTCGGCCTCCTTCATATATTTACTTTCAGGAAACTCATTCTTGAAAGCATAATATTCATCCACCGTTTCACGATAACGCTCTGCTCTCTTATCTTCCACACTATAAATGGCCATTTCATATTTGGCACGCAAAATAAGGATAGACAGATCTTCGCGAAGATTCGTATAAGGATAATCCTTCAAAGCATTTTGTGCAGTAATCACACAAGACTGATAGTTATTTCCCAAATAGTTACCCAAATTGTAATACATTCTGGCTGAAAGATACTCTTTCATTACCAACTTATCCTGCAATTTGAATATCATATCCTGAGCTTCATCTTTCTTTGAACTCTGCGGGAAGTATTCCATGAACATCTGCAACTGCTGAATAGCACTGTAAGTACCAGACTGGTCGAGACGAGGTTCCGGAGTATCCAGATACAATGCCTTACCTGCATGGAAACGTGCCAATTCAGCAAACGTACCGCGAGGATATACATTATAATATTGGATAAAACTCTGAGCTGCCGTTTGGTAGTCTTTCTGGTTATAATAGCTCATACCCAGCATGTAGAGGGATTCCTCTGCTTTGTCTGTACCCTTGAGGATAGCAATTAACTCATTAAGCAACGTTGCAGCACGGTTGTACTGCCCTTTTGCGAAGTAGTTCTTTGCCGCCTCATACTTATATTCATAGTCGGTGCTTTTTAACAGTTTATTGTACTCTCCACACGAGGAGAGCAATATTGCTGCAAGCAAAGTTATTAAGATGTTCTTCTTCATTCTTAGCTTTTCAAATAATGTGCAAAGATAAAGGTTCGCATCGAATAAAGCAACGATACGAACCTTAATTTTTCAAAAACCAGACATTGACCGACAAACGCCCGTCTATTCACGACAAAACGGAATAATGAACGGTCGAAAATAACGGTCATTATAATTTATACAAATCACTTGCTGCAAGCAGGTCCACTTTCTTTTCAGTCAGCACACGGATGCAGTTCTCCATGTCATTGGGACGGATGATAACATTAGCAGTGTTACCATTAGCAAACGAATACATGTATTCGATGAAAACACCTTCATCGGACAAGAAACGCAGAACCTTTGACAATGATCCCGGAATATTGGGACAACTAATGCCTACCACATCCGTTACATTCACTGCAAAATGATTATCTTTCAAAGCTTTATATGCCTTATCCGGTTCAGATACAATGCCACGAAGAATACCAAAATCAGCATTCTCGGCAATACAGAGAGCGGAAAGATTGACACCTTCTTTCGCAAGCACTTCAGTCACTTCGGTCAGACGGCCAGACTTGTTTTCAAGGAAAATAGAAAGTTGTTTTGCTACCATGATCTTAATTATTAATGATGAATGATGAATGATGAATGATAAATTACGGACATCCCACAGGAAATTAATAATTTATAATTCATAATTTATAATTAATTAAAGTTTCCGATTATCAATCACCCGTTTAGCTTTACCAACACTGCGTTCAATGCTGCGAGGTTCTACCAGACGTACATCTACTCCCAGCCCAAGTACGCTCTGCAGGCGAGCTGCTAATTTCTTCTTTAACGCTAGCATCTTGTTTATTTCATCCGAATAGTATTCCGGGCGTACTTCAACCTGCAACTCCATAGTATCAGTATTGTTCTTACGGTCTACAATCAGAAGGTAATGCGGCTCAAATTCCGGCATTTCAAGGATAACGGATTCTATCTGAGTCGGGAATACATTGACTCCACGAATAATAAGCATATCATCACTACGACCGAGGATGCGATCCATACGAACAAGCGTACGTCCACAAGTACATTTGTCATAATGCAGAGCGGTTAGGTCCTTGGTGCGATAACGCAACAAAGGCATCCCCTCTTTAGTCAGATGCGTAAAGACCAGTTCACCCGTTTCACCCGGAGCCACAGGTTCCAATGTATTCGGATTGATAATTTCAGGAAAATAATGATCTTCATTGAGGTGAGTACCATGCTGACATTCACACTCATACCCCACACCAGGACCGGCTATTTCACTCAATCCATATATGTCATAGGCTTTTATACCTAATTTTTCTTCAATTTCATTACGCATATTCTCTGTCCAGGGTTCTGCACCAAAAGCACCAATCTTCAACCTGAACTCTTCGCGTGGAAGACCGGAGTCTTTAATGGCATCCGCTAGATAAAGAGCATACGAAGGCGTACAGCAAAGCACCGTAGAACCAAAATCATGCATTAAAGTAATCTGCTTCTCTGTGTTACCACTTGACATCGGAATAACAGAAGCACCTATGTTCTCCGCACCTGCATGTGCACCCAGACCACCGGTAAACAAGCCATATCCGTAAGCCACATGAAAAAAGTCGGAACTATCTGCACCGTATGCTGTAAATGCACGTGAAAGGCATTCTGCCCAAGAAGACAAGTCCTTACGGGTGTATCCCACTACAGTAGGTTTTCCTGTGGTACCGGACGAGGCATGGATACGTACGATCTGGCTCATAGGTACAGCACAAAGTCCGAAAGGATAATTATCGCGCAAGTCGTATTTTGTAGTAAAAGGAAGTTTTACGATATCGTCTATACTGTTAATATCGTCCGGGGTAATTCCCAGTTCCTGCATTTTTTTACGGTAGAAAGGAGTGTTGTGATAAACATGCTCCACAATCTTTTTGAGGCGAATGCTCTGGATTTTGCGAAGGCTTTCACGATCCATACATTCGATGCTTTCATTCCAAATCATGTCTTTGTTGTATTACATTGATGGTTATTATTAATTCTTATTTCCTGCAAAGGAATAAAAAAATTTTGTTTATCTCAAGTATTTTCCCGAATATTGCCGTCCATAAGGAGAGAAAATGAATAAATTTGAATTAACATCTGCCTATAAGCCAACCGGAGATCAGCCGGAAGCTATTGCAGAGCTCACTGAGGGCGTACTTCAGGGGGTTCCTGCACAAACATTACTTGGTGTCACCGGTTCGGGAAAGACGTTCACCATAGCCAATGTGATTGCCAATATCAATAAACCAACGTTAATATTGAGCCATAACAAAACATTGGCAGCGCAGCTTTACAGTGAGTTTAAAGCTTTCTTCCCCAATAATGCTGTAGAGTATTACGTTTCTTATTATGATTATTACCAACCCGAAGCTTATTTGCCGTCTTCGGATACCTATATAGAAAAGGACCTTGCCATCAATGATGAGATAGACAAACTGCGACTTGCAGCCACCTCTTCCCTACTCTCAGGCCGGAAAGATGTGGTAGTGGTGTCTTCTGTATCTTGTATATACGGTATGGGAAATCCGTCAGATTTCTATGAGAATGTGATAGAAGTACAACAAGGAAAGGCATTCAGCCGGAATGTTTTCCTACGTCGTCTGGTAGACAGCCTCTATGTACGCAATGATATTGATCTGAACCGCGGAAACTTCCGTGTGAAAGGAGATACAGTAGACATCTATCTGGCTTATGCAGATAATCTGCTGCGCATTATTTTCTGGGGAGATGAAATAGACAGTATCGAAGAAGTCGATCCGATAAGCGGTGTGACCATCGCTCGTTTCGACGCATACAAAATTTATCCGGCCAACCTCTTCATGACTTCCAAAGAGGCCACTCTGCGGGCTATCCACGAGATAGAAGATGACCTGCATAAACAGGTGCAATGGTTTGAAAGTGAAGGACGTCCCTTTGAAGCAAAGCGCCTCCAGGAACGGGTGACATACGATATGGAAATGATACGCGAATTAGGTCATTGTTCCGGCATTGAAAACTATTCGCGCTACTTTGACGGCCGTAGTGCCGGTAGTCGTCCCTATTGTTTATTGGACTTCTTCCCGGAAGACTTCCTGATCGTTATAGATGAAAGCCATGTGAGCGTACCTCAGATACGTGCCATGTATGGTGGTGATCGTGCCCGTAAAATCAACCTTGTAGAATATGGTTTCCGCCTTCCGGCTGCCATGGACAATCGTCCATTGAAATTTGAGGAGTTTGAGGAGATGGCAAAACAAGTAATTTATGTAAGTGCCACACCTGCCAATTATGAATTGATTCAGTCGGAAGGCGTTGTTGTAGAACAGGTTATTCGCCCTACAGGCTTACTGGATCCGATTATCGAAGTACGTTCCAGCCACAATCAGATAGACGATCTCATGGAGGAAATCCAGATTCGTATCGAAAAGCACGAACGTACGCTGGTCACTACACTTACTAAGCGCATGGCAGAAGAATTGGCAGAATTCCTGCTGAATAACAATGTGAAATGCAACTATATCCATAGCGATGTAGATACATTGGAACGCGTCAAGATTATGAGTGACTTGCGTGAAGGTTTATACGATGTACTTATCGGTGTCAATCTGTTGCGTGAAGGATTAGACCTGCCGGAAGTCTCACTCGTGGCAATTCTTGATGCAGACAAGGAAGGTTTCCTACGCTCACACCGCTCACTGACGCAGACTGCCGGACGTGCCGCCCGAAATGTAAACGGTATGGTTATCATGTATGCCGACCGTATCACAGAAAGCATGCAATTGACAATTGACGAAACCAACCGTCGCCGTGAAAAGCAACTAAAATATAATGAGGAACATGGTATCACTCCTCAACAAATCAAAAAGGCGAAGAACCTCAATGTATTTGCGCCCAATACTGCACAGGAAAATGGCTTTACCGAAAAAGGAACAACCACTCCCCGTCCCTATGTCGAGCAAGAAAGTTCCGCCAGCATTGCTGCCGACCCTATTGTGCAATACATGTCCCGTCCGCAACTGGAAAAGAGTATCGAACGTACCCGAAAACTCATGCAGGAGGCTGCCAAGAAGCTCGACTTCATCGAAGCAGCACAATATCGGGACGAATTGCTGAAAATGGAGGATATGTTGAAAGAGAAAACATAACACATCTGTGTTGCTTTCTCTCTTCCCGACTATCCGAACCGTGCCAAGTCCGTATTCGCTCCGTATCTATACGCTTGGACTTGGTACGGACTTGATACGGTGTTGGTACGGAGTTGATACGGTGTTGGTACGGACTTGATACGGTGTTGGTACGGAGTTGATAGGTAGAAGATAAAAGAGACTGTCATTTTCCTTAAAATAAATAGAATAAGAAGTCGTTTTGGCTAATAAGTGTTATAAAACATACTTTTTCTTTTGGATAATTTGCAAGTATTCCAAAAGTCCGTATCTTTGCAATGTGTTTTTCATAGTATTAGATTTAAGGTTAACAAAGGTTGGAGTACAGCGGTACTCCTTTTTTTATGTCCATACCCCTCAAGTGAATCAAAATTAATAGATAGAATTGCCATAGACATACCCTCTAATTCATGCTTTTTGCGTATGTTTGTACCAAAGTTCAATTTCGCAAACTTACATGGAATTATTAGTATATAAAGCCTCAGCCGGTTCTGGAAAGACATTTACCCTCGCTGTAGAGTACATCAAGCACTTGATACTCAACCCCAGAGCTTACCGGCAAATACTTGCCGTAACCTTCACCAATAAAGCTACGGCAGAGATGAAAGAGCGCATCCTGCAACAACTCTACGGAATCTGGGTAAGCGACCCGGCATCCGAACCCTACTTGAATCGTATCCGAGAAGACTTACAATGGAAGAATCTGTCTGAAGACGATATCCGCCTGGCAGCCGGAACCGCCTTACAGTACATGTTGCATGATTACAGTCGGTTCCGGGTGGAAACCATCGACTCTTTTTTCCAATCCGTGATGCGTAATCTGGCACGCGAACTGGAACTAAGCCCGAACCTCAATATCGAACTGAATAATACCGAAGTTCTGAGTGATGCAGTGGATAGCCTGATAGAGAAACTAACTCCATCCTCTCCGGTACTGGCCTGGCTACTGGACTATATCAATGAGCGTATTGCCGATGATAAACGCTGGAATGTATCCAATGAAATCAAACGCTTTGGCTGGAATATCTTCGATGAAGGTTATATAGAACAAGGTGAAGGACTCCGCCAACAACTGAAAGATCCCAATACTATCAAGCTATACCGTAATGAACTGAGGGAAATGGAAACGGAAGCTCTGGAACAAATGAAAGGTTTCTACGACCAATTCATTGGCGAACTGGAAGCACATGCCCTCACACCGGAAGATCTGAAAGGTGGGGCACGAGGCATAGGCAGCTATTTTCGCAAACTGAGGGATGGACGTTTATCAGACAAAGATACAGTAAATGCCACACTAAAGAACAGTCTGGATGATGCCAAAAACTGGGCTACCAAAACATCTGCGCAGAAGAACGAAATTATTCGGCTGGCCGAAACAAGCTTACTCCCGTTATTACAGGATGCTGAAACTTTCAGACCAAGAAACAACAAGATCGTAAATAGTTGCCGACTGTCCCTGCAACATTTGAATAAATTACAGTTACTTGCCCATATCGACGAAGAAGTGCGTGAACTGAATCGGGAACATAACCGCTTCCTATTATCAGATACGAATGCACTGCTCCATAATCTGGTACGAGATGGGGATTCTTCTTTCGTATTCGAAAAAATCGGTGCCAATATACGAAACGTAATGATCGATGAGTTTCAGGACACCAGCCGGATGCAATGGGATAACTTCAAAATTCTACTACTTGAAGGTCTTTCACAAGGAGCAGACAGTTTGATCGTAGGAGATGTGAAACAATCTATCTATCGCTGGCGAAACGGCGACTGGGGGATATTGAACGCGCTGGGTACCAAAGATGCTTCTTTCCCTTTCCCGGTACGTGTAGAAACATTAAAGACCAACCGTCGAAGTGAAACGAATGTCATCCGCTTCAATAATAACTTATTTACCGCAGCCGTGGAATATCTAAATATGCTCCACCTGAAAGAGCTGCAAGAAGACTGCCACCCCCTGCAACGGGCTTATGCAGATGTTGCCCAGGAATCGCCACGAACGGAAGCTAAAGGATACATCAAAGCAACCTTTCTGGAACCGGACGAAGAGCATGACTATACAGAACTCACCATTCTCTCGTTAGGAGAAGAAGTGCAGCGGTTGCTGGAAGCAGGCGTGAAGCTAAACGATATCACCATTCTGGTACGCAAAAATAAAAACATCCCTCCCATTGCTGACTATTTTGACAAGACCATGCACCTGTCTGTCGTCTCGGACGAGGCATTCCGACTGGATGCTTCACAGGCCATCTGTATGTTGATAGATGCCTTACGCTACTTATCCAATCCGGAAGACAAGGTGGCGTGCGCATCACTCATGATGAACTATGAATCAGGAATCAAAAAACAGGGAGGTGACTGGGACAGCTTACTGACCGCGAAACCTGAAGAAGCACTGCCTGAAGCATTCGTCACAGGTATGGAAACTCTCCGGTTAATGCCACTTTACGAATTGTTGGAAGAATTATTCAGTCTGTTTGAAATGAAACGGATTGAAGAGCAGGATGCTTATCTTTTTTCCTTCTTCGATGCTGTCACTGAATACCTTCAAAATAATTCTTCGGACCTGGACGCATTTATCCGCTACTGGAACGAAACATTATGTAATAAGACTATCCCCAGTGGAGAAATGGACGGCATCCGTATCCTTTCCATTCATAAATCAAAAGGACTGGAATTTCATACCGTTCTCATTCCTTACTGTGACTGGAAGCTCGAGAATGAAACTAATAATCAGTTGATATGGTGTTCGCCTACTGAAGCACCATTCAGTACACTCGACATCGTTCCGGTAAATTATTCCTCTACCATGGCGGAATCTGTATATCGGCAAAATTATCTGGATGAACGCCTGCAACTCTGGGTGGATAACCTGAACCTACTTTATGTAGCTTTCACCCGTGCCGGAAAGAATCTAATTTTCTGGTGCAAGAAAGGGCAAAAAGGTACCATGTCGGAATTATTGGCCAATGCTCTGCCACAAGTAGCCGCCCGGGAAGGTGATGAAAACTGGGATGAAAAAGAACCTTATGAAAATGGAGAACTCTGTCCATCAAAGTACACAGGAACAGATGAGCACCTGCCCGAAACCCCTAAGACTTCTGCCAATCGCCTTGCACAAAAGCCTGACAAACTCCCGGTACACATGGAAAGCATGAGGCATGATATAGAATTCCGACAGTCGAACCGTTCTGCGGACTTTATTCAGGGAGTTGATGAAGAAGAATCCGACAATCGCTTCATAAACCGGGGACGGCTTTTACATACTCTTTTCTCAGCCATTGAAACAGAGGAAGATATTGATAATGCTATTGACCAACTTGTCTTTGAAGGTATTATCGGCAAACCCGAAACGGAAAAGTCAATCCGGGAACTGACCCATCATGCATTCTCGCTTCTCCAAGTTCAAGACTGGTATTCGGGGAACTGGCACCTGTTCAATGAATGTGATATCATCTGGCAGGAAAGGGGTGAGCTACATACCCGCCGACCCGACCGTGTAATGGTGCGCGGCAATGAAATTGTCGTTATAGATTTCAAATTCGGAAAACAAAACAAAAAGTATAATAAGCAAGTGCAAGGATATATGCAATTGCTCACTCGCATGGGGTATCTGAAAGAAAACATAAAAGGATACCTTTGGTATGTGGAAGAAGATTTAATAGAAAAAGTATAGATACAACGGTAGTATGCAAACATTTCTCCAATTAGTAGCCCAAGACCTTTACCAAAAGATAGGAAACGATCTTTCAAGAGTAGCCATCGTTTTCCCCAATAAACGTGCCAGCCTGTTCTTCAACGAATATCTGGCAATGCAGAGCGACCGCCCTATATGGTCGCCTGCCTATGTCAGTATCAGCGAACTGTTCCGGCAACTCTCCCCGTGGAAATCCGGAGACCCTATCCGGTTGGTATGCGAACTCTATAAAGTCTTCCGTGAAGAAACCCGCAGCGAAGAAACACTCGATGATTTCTACTTCTGGGGCGAATTACTTATCAGTGATTTTGACGATGTGGACAAAAATCTTGTAGATGCCGACCGGTTATTCTCTAACCTGCAGGATTTGAAAAATATAATGGACGATTACGACTTCCTTGACTCCGAGCAGGAAGAAGCCATTCGTCAGTTTTTCCAAAATTTCTCTATCGAGCGCCGGACACAGCTTAAGGAGAAATTCATTTCTCTATGGGATAAATTAGGCGATATCTATCACCATTATCGCCGTAATCTTGAAGAACTTGGCATTGCTTACGAAGGTATGATGTACCGCTATGTAATGGAGGAATTACAGTCGGATAAACTAAAGTATGAGCATTACGTTTTTGTTGGTTTCAACGTATTAAACAAAGTAGAAACCAAGTTCTTTGAACGCTTGCGCGAGGCCGGAAAAGCATTATTTTATTGGGATTATGATGTCTTCTACACCCGCCTGCCCCGTGAAAACACACCTCCCTACACACACGAGGCAGGAGAATTCATTCTTCGTAATCTGAAATTATTCCCCAACGAATTGCCGGAAGCAGTTTTTGATACATTGCGGAAACCTAAAAATGTACGTTTCATCTCTGCTCCGACTGAGAATGCACAAGCACGTTATCTACCGGAATGGATACGTTCCGTAACGAAAAGAGACCTACAGGAGACTCCTGTGAAAGAGAAAGAAAATGCAGTAGTTCTTTGTAATGAGGCACTTCTGCTACCTGTACTTCATTCCATTCCACCTGAAGTAAAGAATGTAAATATAACTATGGGATTTCCTTTGGCACAAACACCCGTATACAGTTTCGTCAGTGCACTTATCGAATTGCAGACTACAGGTTATCGCAGAGATACGGGACGCTATCAATACGAAGCTGTACAGTCTGTACTGAAGCATCCCTATACACGTCAGCTCTCCACTTCTGCAGAAAGTTTAGAGAAACAATTAACAAGGGACAATCGATTCTTCCCTTTACCTTCTGAGCTAAAGCAAGATATTTTTTTAGAACAAATATTCACGCCTAAAACGGGTATTTCAGCCCTTTGTCAATACCTCACGGAGATGTTACGCGAAGTTGCTGTCCTCTACCGGCAAGAACAAGAAACAGATGATATCTTCAACCAACTTTACCGGGAGTCTCTATTTAAAAGTTATACTCTCATCAACCGTCTGCTGAACCTGATTGACAATGGAGAATTGAACATACAAATTGATACATTGAGACGTCTGCTCTGCCGACTACTTGCCACTTCAAACATTCCTTTTCATGGCGAGCCTGCTATTGGTATGCAGGTGATGGGAGTCTTGGAAACACGTAATCTCGACTTTCGTAATCTTATTATGCTTTCTCTCAACGAAGGGCAGCTGCCCAAAGCAGGTGGTGATTCTTCCTTTATTCCATACAATCTGAGGAAAGCTTTCGGCATGACTACTATCGAACATAAGAATGCCCTATATGCGTATTACTTCTACCGCCTGATACAACGTGCCGAAAATGTCACCTTATTATATAATACTGCTTCAGAAGGATTGAATCGCGGAGAAATGTCTCGTTTCATGTTGCAATTTCTTGTTGAATCTCCACACAGCATCTCACGAGAATACCTTGAAGCCGGACAATCTCCCCAAAGTGGTAGAGAAATTCGCGTTGAGAAAACACCGGAGATCATAACGAGAATGTACGAAAGGTATGATGTGAACCGTCATCCGAAATCCCTGTTTTCACCTTCAGCACTTAATACTTATCTGGATTGCAGATTGAAATTCTATTACCGCTATGTAGCTGGCCTAAAAGCTCCCGATGAAGTAAGCGCTGAAATAGACTCTGCTCTGTTTGGTACAATTTTCCACCGTGCAGCCGAATTAGTCTATAAAGATTTGACTGCAAACGGAAAAGAAATTCGAAAAGATGATTTGGAGCAAGTATTGCGCAATGATATAAAATTACAGAACTATGTAGATACCGCTTTCAAAGAGGAGTTCTTCCACGTAGCCCTCACCGAAAAGCCGGAATTTAACGGTACACAGCTTATTAATGCCAAAGTAATCACATCTTATCTCCGCCAACTGCTGCGTAACGATCTGCAATATGCACCTTTCTTTATGGAAGGCATGGAAAAGAAGGTAACGGAAATTATAGAAATCGAAACTCCGCAAGGAAAGTTAGCATTGAACATCGGTGGTACCATTGACCGTATAGATAGCAAAGACGACACTTTGCGTATAGTAGACTATAAAACAGGAGGTAGCCCAAAGACGCCCGAAAACATCAAGCAGCTATTCACACCTGCCGACGGACGTCCGAATTACATTTTTCAGACTTTCTTGTATGCTTCTATTATGTGCCGCAAGCAGTCATTGAAGGTAGCCCCTTCCCTACTTTATATTCATCGAGCAGCGTCAGAGACGTATTCCCCTGTTATTGAAATGGGAGAAGCACGCCAACCCAAGATGCCGGTCAATAACTTTGCTTTCTATGAAGATGAATTTCGTGAACGCCTGCAAACTCTTTTACAAGAAATATACAATCCGGAAGAAGCTTTCACCCAAACTGAAGATACCAAGAAATGTGAGTTCTGTGATTTCAGAGAGCTATGCAGGCGATAAAAAAACAGACCGTCTGTTTACATGAAACAGATGGTCTGTCTTTAATACAATATTTACTTTTTCAACGGGAGTGAGAAGCTGAATATAGAACCTTCGCCTTTTTTGGAAGTAAACCACAGTTTACCACCATTCTTTACTACAAAGTCCTGACACAAGAGTAATCCCAAACCGGAACCTTCTTCATTGTTTGTACCGAAGGTACTGAAGTGCGTATCTGTATGAAGCAGTTTCTTTTGTCCTTCTTCGTCAATACCACAACCGTGATCTTGCACACAGACTACCGCCATACCATCTTTTTCCTCCAGTTTTACCAATACTTCAGAATTTTCGTTGCTGAACTTAATAGCATTGCTTATCAAATTGCGTACCACGGTTTTCAGCATATCTATATCTGCGGATACAGCCAGTTTCTCCGGTTTCTCTTCACGGATTGTAATCTTCTTCAGACCAGCTACCATATTAAAGATATCTATAACTCCATCCACAACTTCTACCACATCAATATCCTGATATACTACATTCAACTTACCAATCTGGCTCTTCGTCCACTTCAGCAAGTTATCCAGCAATGAGAATACATCTTCTGTCGTCTGGTTTGCCATTGTCAACAGCTCATACATCTCATCACCGATCTTCTCAGCCGGCAGATTCAGTATCAGCATATTCAGCACCATCTTGATAGAACCCATAGGAGAACGCAAATCATGAGCAATCACCGAATAAAGTTTATCACGTCCGGCAATGGTACGTTGCAGCTCTTCGGTCTTATTCAAAATAATGCGTTTGGCAGCTACCAGCGAAATCTGGTGGGTTACACGAATAATCAGCTCTTCCTTATTGAAAGGTTTGGAGATAAAGTCATTCGCTCCCACCTGGAAACCTTTTACAATGTCCGTCGTGCTGTTTAGCGCAGTCAGGAAGATGATAGGAATATCTGCGGTCTTAGGGTTTGCTTTCAAATGCTGTGCCACTTCAAAACCACTCATGTCCGGCATCATCACGTCCAGCAACACCAAATCCGGGTTTTCCTTATCTACCTGCTCCAATGCTTGCCGACCGTTACTTGCCGTAGCGATAGCAAATTTTTCATTTGTTAAGAGTACTTTCAACAACAAAACGTTGGACATCACATCGTCAACGATGAGAATCTTGTACTCAGAAGGATTTATTTCCATATTCATCTTATACTATATTGTTTTCCCGTTTATCTATTAATTTCTATAACGATATTCCTTAAAATATTCCACTATCTTCTGCAAACCATCTCCCAATTCAATTGTTGGCTGCCAATTCAGTTTCTCTTTTGCCAGCGTAATATCTGGTTGGCGCTGTTTCGGATCATCATGCGGAAGCGGCTTAAACACCAATTTCGATTTAGACCCTGTTAATTGGATGACTTTTTCAGCTAGTTCAAGAATAGAAAATTCATTCGGATTTCCAAGGTTTACCGGGCCAATAAATTCGTCCTCCGTATTCATCATTCGCACCATTCCTTCTATCAGATCATCAATATACTGAAAGCTTCGGGTCTGATCCCCTGTCCCATAGATAGTTATATCATGATTTTGCAGTGCCTGAACAACAAAATTAGAAACTACTCTACCATCATTCGGCAACATCCGTGGACCATACGTGTTAAAGATACGAATTATTTTAATACGAATATTGTTTTGACGATGATAATCCATAAACAAAGTCTCAGAACAACGTTTTCCTTCATCATAACAAGATCTGATGCCAATCGGATTCACATTTCCCCAATAACTTTCTACCTGAGGATGTACTACTGGATCACCATATACTTCACTTGTTGAAGCTTGTAAAATCTTAGCATTTGTCTTCTTCGCCAACCCCAACATATTAATAGCTCCCAGTACGGAGGTCTTAATCGTTTTGATCGCATCATATTGGTAATGTATCGGTGATGCCGGACAAGCCAAGTTATAAATTTCATCAAGTCCTTCAATGAGATAGGGAAATTCTACATCATGATTCACAAACTCAAAATGAGAATTGTTCTTCAGATGCTCTATATTCGATTCTACACCAGTAAACAAGTTATCCAAGCATATGACATGATGCCCTTCATTTATTAACCTTGTGCATAAGTGCGACCCTATAAACCCGGCACCTCCACTAACCAATATTTTTTTCATGTAAGAATTTTATAATGTCCGAAGACACATGTAACCTATTCGTTTGTTTATGTTGGCAAAAGTAGGAGATTTGGTTAACTTATGCAAGTTTGGAACAGGATATTTCACTTGTTAAGGATAACAAAAGAACATAATAGAAACAAAAATGCCCAAAATGGGCATTTTATTCTTCGGGAACCGGTGTTTCCACTGGGTTTGGAATACTAAAACTCTTGTCCGAAAACAGATCCGCCAAACCAGAAATCTGTTTCAAACGGAGTAATTCATCCCGATCCATGCCAATATTTTTCATAATCCATTGATCAGACATGCCTGCTTTATCCAGCTCAGCCACAATGTGACACATCAATTCTATATTATGCGAACCGCGCGCACGGTTATGCCGAATGGTAGACGCCATGCGATTAGAGAGTTCTTTATCAATCACCACCACAGGCAGCAAACCATTTTCCCGTTGATAAATACGTTTGGAACTTTTCAATACGCTATAACGATGATATCCATCAACCAATATATAACGGTCAGCTTCACTATCGTAGTAACACACACAAGGCATCGTAAAACCATCTTCCCAAATAGAAAGTTCCAATAGTTTCATTTCAGGAGGCGCTACAATATTGGGATTATAATCATTCGCCACTATTTTTTCCAACGGTACCGCTTTCACAGCATATACCGGACTTTGCTCTACACTCATAACATCATATTTTTGAATTGTTCCATTATTTTATCTCGTTTGTATGCTTCTTCTTTGTTTAAGGCAAACCCCATATACTTACAGGCGTGATCGTTTTTCAGGATACAGACACACATTCTTTTATAAGTTGGAATCTCACGAAATTCAGAAATTTCAATATCGTCCAGATAGTCCATCTTCACAGGTTTCTTATGTGTCTTGTAATTAGTAGTATTCACTACCTCTAGCGACACACCAGCATCCCTGAGCTTTTGAATGGTCTCTTCACTAAGACATCCACCTTTCGTGCGCCAGAATTCAATACTAACGGTCAATTTCTTCAAGTAATTACGCCGGGTATTTTCAGGCAATGTAGAAAGCAGGAACTGCATAAATTCTTTCCAGGTATACCCCTTCGGCAAGCGAACGGTTTGCCATCCCATAGCATGTGTTCCGCCATAAATTCCAGTAAAGTTCACCCCGTTCACACGCCCCACCATCTTACCCCAGGTAGTAGGATCAATCACTTTATAAAGCCGGAGACTTTCCTGAGCTTCACATAGAAATGGACTTGCTACACGTTGACGTTCAATGTTAACGCCAGCTTTATAATATAAATCATATAAATGATTATAATCCCATCCGAATTTTCCATTAGCTACCCAGATATCTGTCGTTTTCCAATCGAATATAGGATATGCATTGAAAATATCGTTTCCTATCTTAGAAGTCCAACGATAGTTGTGATACATTTGATATTTCCGCGCAAGATGAATACTGCGCCAGCGATTGAAGCTCTCCTGTGTACGAATACCGATTAGAAAACAAGAACGAACCGCATCTCTTTTTTCATGCAACCACTTGGCAAAGTGCATTTGGAATTCATAGTCCCACATTGCATCGGTATAAAAGGGAAAGCTCTTTACGTCCATACTTCCCTTTGGCATCTGCCGCACCCATATTTCTTCCATCTCCGGATCCCAGGGACGCCAGTAATTCTGATACATAGAGGTACAAGTAGTGACTTTAAAAGGCACACACACTCGATAGACTTCCAAAATATCCTTGTTTGCCTCCAGAATACGGTCTACATAATCAATTGTCATGCTATACTGGATTTCATAATCCATATGGTAAACACAAAGTTTCCGCTTGAGATTATTGCGCCGGATATAGTCAATGCACAAGTTCAGTAATACACCACTATCTTTCCCTCCGGAAAAAGACACGCAGATGTTATCGAACTCCTTAAATATAATATGTAGCCGTTCTTGTGCTAATTCATATACATTCTTCTGAGCCTCCCCCATTTTTAATTCTCCTTATTCATTTTCACATAGCGCTTCCACTCTTTCTCTACTGAAAAGCCTAATTCCTTAAATATCTCCTGATGCTCTACAAATGTAACTGAACTCAAATATTTATCTTTATCCATTTTGGCTATGACCTTTTCTAAAAGAGCTTTTAATACTTCTGCATTATTATTCCTTATATAATAGTTATTAATAACTGCTTCCCGCTTTTTATATTCCAGCGGTATAAAACCTACAACTTCTTTTCCATCCACTGCAACAAACCACACAAAACTTTCCGACGTACGGAAAGGATAATTATAGTTCTGTTTTAAGACTTCCGGATTCATTACTAAAGGAGCTACAAGTTGATACAACCGTTTCTCCGTACCTTGCAATTCTATTATTTGCGTCATAGCTATCTGTTATTTATTATGGTTTGAGTTTAATTCCCACATAAAATAGTGCAGACAAAATTAAATAAAAAAAGAATAGAGACAATAAAGAATCAAGAAAATTAATAAAATTATATTTATTAAACACATTATCTTAAACTACAGTATATTTCTATAAAATTACTTATTGGGGTTGCATACCAAGGTAGTTACCGCAAACAGATGTACTATTCGGCACCGCAATATATCAACAATAGAAAATCAAAACGGGTTGACAAGGGAACTCACATTCTGACACTTTGCATTTTTAATCTATTGAGAATCCCATATTCCCGGGTTGATACCCACAAAGATGAAAATACGCCAATAAAAAATGGGAAGAAGCAGATTTTGAGATAAATATCGAAATCATGACATTTTTTTTTAGAATGAAATATCCCCTGAAAAGTGCACAAATAAGCATATAATCCGGATGCCGTAACCCTTTTACCTATAAATAGTAACCTTTTTACCTGTAAGTAGTAACCCTTTTACTTGTAAGTAGTACCCCTTTTACCCATAAGCAATAACCTTTTTTGCATAAATCCCCTGAAATCCGGAAAAATATGCAGAAAATGCGCATTATTATTATTCGTTTATCCAAAAAATACGCCGGAATGCGATTATTTTTGAAGTAACAAGTCATGAAAATAAAGAATACTGTGACAGAATGACACAAATTTCTTTCCTATGGTAACACTTTCCAAAGACTATAAATTATCAGATTTCCTCTAATGCATAATATTGATAATCACGGAGAACTGTTTGAAGAAACTGCTCTTGATTACCATCACGGGGAGTTATGGTAAGAAGTTCCTGGACTTTCTTTGCCAATTGTGCAATGCGGTGCACACGGTCTTTCTTGCCGTCCTGCAATGTCCGGGTAATAACATTTATTTGCTCCAGCGACAAATCGGCTGCTTGTGGATAAGTGGGACGATAATCTTTCGTCAGATAATCAAACTCATCAAGGCTGACATGAATCTTGCGATAGTTCTGTTCTTTGATAACCATGGTCCCGGCTGCAAGATCCCCCATTCGCTGACTGTTCTTCGTTAATAGTACCACCAATAGTCCGAAACCACCGGTAAGCAGACTATCAATCGGAAAGAGAAGCCAACGAAGCAAATAAGAACTAATGCCGGGCGTAGAGCCATCTGCCTTCACTACACGAATGTTCATCAGATTTTTCCCAAAACTTCGTCCATGATTGAACATTTCACATAGAAACGAATAGCCTAATACCGGCAGATAGACTACAATCATAATAAGAATCATTATAAAATCCGACGAGATTCGGAGTGTAGAAAGCAGGGTAGCCGTTGCATATACATAGAAACCTATCAGAATAAAATCGATCACCAACGCAATGAGTCGTTCGCCAATACTCGCAGGTGTTTGGCTGATACGAACAAATTGCCCGGTAATAATTGTAGTTTCTGCCATTTTTGATTAAACATTTTTTGTATATCGTTGCAAATATATCATTATTCTCTTACTTTTGTTATTGATTTCAGACAAAACTTATTTGGAACCTTTGGAAAAGCATGAAAGAAGTAACGTTTATCCGTCGGAATATCGATAAATGGAAAGAAGCCGAGAAGGTAGTGGAACAAGCAACAAACTTGTCTCCCGACCGGCTTGCCGATGTATATACGGACCTCACTGCCGATCTGGCGTTTGCACAAACGCACTTTCCTACTTCACGTATTTCCGTTTACCTGAACAACCTTGCTTCTGCACTACATAACAAGATTTACCAGAACAAGCGTGAGAAATGGACGAGGATCATCACCTTTTGGACACAAGAAATCCCACAGATCATGTATGATGCCCGTCGGGAACTATTGGTTTCATTGATCATTTTTACCGTCAGCGTGCTGATTGGGGCAGTTTCTGCTGCGGGTGATCTCGATTTCGTCCGTTTGATTCTGGGGAACGGCTATGTGGACATGACCTTAGATAACATAGCCAACGGTGAGCCAATGGCAGTGTATAACGGCTCTTCCGAAGTTCCTATGTTCCTGGGAATCACACTAAATAATATTATGGTTTCTTTCTATTGCTTTGCCATGGGAATCCTAACAAGCTTTGGTACAGGATATATGCTTTTCAATAATGGAGTTATGATCGGCGCATTCCAGATGTTCTTTTTCCAGCATGACTTACTTTGGGAATCCATGCTTGCCATATGGCTGCATGGGACACTTGAAATCTGGTCTATTATTGTTGCTGGAGCTGCCGGACTGGCTTTGGGCAATGGATGGCTTTTCCCCGGAACATATTCAAGACTGGAATCGTTCAAAAGAGGAGCCAAAAGAGGAGTGAAAATAGTTGTAGGTACAATCCCCATATTCATAATGGCAGGATTTATCGAAAGTTTCATCACGCGCCATACCGAATTACCGAATATACTGAGACTCAGCCTGATCCTCATTTCTCTTGCATTTATTATATTCTACTATATTTATTTACCTAATAAGAAACGACATGGAATCACAAAAGCCTAAAATTGCAATGTATGTGAAACGCTCTTTCGGAGAGAAGTTAAATGCATCTTTTGATTTTATAAGGGAGAACTGGAAGCTGATGCTAAAGTTTACCACATATCTGCTTTTACCACTCTGTCTCATCCAAGCCCTGAGTCTAAATGGTATGATGAAAGGGATGGAAAGTATAGCGGAGGGCATGGATATTTCTTCCGATACGGCTCTCCTTATCTCATTCCTCTCATACTATGGCTTGTTTGCACTTCTTCTCATAATAGGAACTGTATTGCAAGCTTCGCTGATATATGCAATGATCCGGACCTATAATGAACGCGAAGAGCGCCTGCAAGGTATTACCTTGAAAATGCTGACACCTTTGTTGTTCCATAACATCAGAAGATTATTCATCATTGTACTTTTCGGATTACTATTAACAGTATGTGTTAGTTTTATATTAGGCGCTTTAAGCGTCATGTTCTTCCCTATCACGTTTTTATTTGCTCTCATTGCAATAGTTTTTGCCGTGCCACTTGCCCTCTGGGCACCTATCTACTTATTCGAAAATATTTCCATAATGGAAGCATTTAAGAAAACTTTCCGTCTAGGCTTTGCTACCTGGGGAGGTGTCTTCCTTATTTCTTTAGTCATGGGAATCATAGCCGGTATACTACAGGGAGTCACCTTGGTGCCCTGGTATGCAGCTACAATTGTAAAAATACTCTTCACTATGAGTGACGTAGGAAGTGAAGCAACCGTATCAGTAGGATATAGTTTCATGCTCTATCTACTGGCAGTAGTGCAAGCATTCGGTGCTTATCTAGCAATGATTTTCACATTTGTGGGATTAGCCTATCAATACGGGCATGCATCCGAAAAGATGGATAGTGTAACGATAGAAAGTGACATTGATAACTTTGACAAACTCTAAATCAATCTAAATGACTCTTTCTCCGACTGATACATTGGTTTGTGATACTACGCAACTTGCTGTGTGGCAATCTGACGCAGACTACAACTACAACCGTGAGTTGATAGCCCCCGAAGTGAATATATTCGAATGGCTCAACAGGTGGTTCGGAGAAATATTGCAGAGTATATTTGGCAGTCAGTTTGCTGAAGATTATTCAAAAACGATTCTGATAAGTGTTGCTGTCCTCATGCTGTTACTGATCGGCTGGTTCATTTATAAAAAAAATCCGGCAATATTCATACGTTCCCGCAAGAATGCTTTACCTTACAGTGTGGGGGAAGATACCATTTATGGAGTTGATTTTGCCCTAAAAATAGCCTCTTCCCTTTCCCGCCACGATTACAGGGAAGCAATCCGACTGCTATATTTGCAAACATTGAAGCAACTCAGTGACGAAAAACGTATTGACTGGCAACTCTATAAAACGCCTACACAATATATTTATGAAGTACGGATGCCTGCATTTCAGAGGTTAACCCATCACTTTTTGCGAGTGCGCTATGGAAACTTTGAAGCAACGGAAGAATTATTCCAGACCATGCTATCCTTACAGGGAGAAGTCAAGAAAGGAGGCATTGTATGAAAGGAAATCACTTGTTTATCATCTGTATTGCCATCTTTTTACTCTTAATGTTCGCGATAGAATGTAGATTACCCAAAAAGTTTGTATGGGCTCCTAGTTTCAGCCACTACGATAAACAACCTTTCGGATGTGCCGTTTTCGACAGTTTGCTATCTACGTCGTTACCAAAGGGGTATTCTTTATCTCGAAAAACCTTTTATGAACTGGAACAGGAAGACACAATCTCTCGTAGAGGCATATTAGTAGCCACTAATAACCTGTCTCTGACAGATGTGGATGTAGAAGCAATACTAAAGATAGCAAAACGGGGAAATAAGATTATGCTGGTGAGTAACTCTTTCAACAGAAATTTAGAAGATACATTGGATTTTAATAGCAGTTATTCCTACTTTAGCCCAGCATTATTAAAGAAATATGCTGCTGCATCATTGGAGAAAGACACTCTCCTCTGGGTAGGAGATTCTGCCATATATCCCCGGCAATCCTTTAATTTCTATCCTCAACTGTGTTCTTCTTACCTCGTGCCCGACTCGCTTCCGGCTAAGGTACTGGCAGAAAAGGCCATTTCGCTTGATAATCTAAAATATGATTTTGGAATAGACATGGACTCCATATCTACTGATACTATTGTCAGTGTCCCGGTTGCCTTGTCCTATCCATGGGGAAAAGGCGAAATAATCCTGATCTCTACTCCCCTGCTCTTTACTAATTATGGAGTATTAGATGGAAAAAATGCTACTTACATTTTCCGCCTATTATCCCAAATGGGAGATTTACCCATTGTCCGCACCGAAGGTTACATGAAGCAAACGGCCCAAATACAGATGTCCCCTTTCCGGTATTTCCTTTCTCAAAGACCGCTGAGATGGGCTTTGTATTTGACGATGTTCACCATTATTCTCTTCATGGTATTCACCGCCCGAAGGAGGCAACGGGTAATTCCTATCATCTACCAACCGGAAAACAAATCGCTGGAATTTACCGAACTGATAGGAACTCTTTATTTTCAAAAGAAAGATCATGCCGACTTGTTGCATAAAAAGTATATCTACTTTGCAGAAGAATTGAGAAGAGAAATTCAGGTAAATATAGAGGAAGTAGCAAATGACGAACACTCTTTCAGCAGAATAGCCCAAAAGACCGGCATGAATACAGAAGAGATCAGTGAGCTTATCCGTTCCGTCAGACCAGTGATTTATGGAGGGTGCACTATTTCTGTAGAGCAGATGAAGTATTTTATTGATAAGATGAATGAAATAATAGATCATATATAAAGAAGAAATTTATGGAAGAGAATATTGAAAGACGAGTAGATTTGACTCTCTTTTCCGAGAAGATACAAGAGTTGAAAGACCAGATTGCATCTGTCATCGTAGGTCAGGAGCAAATGGTGGACTTGGTATTGACTGCCATTTTAGCAAATGGGCATGTCTTGATAGAAGGTGTGCCGGGAGTAGCAAAAACACTGCTGGCCCGTCTGGTTGCCCGCCTGATTGATGCGGATTTCAGCCGTATTCAGTTTACTCCGGACCTAATGCCAAGCGATGTACTGGGTACAACTGTATTTAATATGAAAACCAATGATTTTGATTTCCATCGGGGCCCCATCTTTGCCGACATCGTATTGGTGGATGAAATCAATCGTGCTCCGGCCAAGACACAGGCTGCCCTGTTCGAAGTAATGGAAGAGCGTCAGGTCAGTATTGACGGAATGACTTATCCTATGGGAGAGCTTTATACAATTCTGGCTACTCAAAATCCTGTAGAGCAAGAAGGTACTTATAAACTACCCGAGGCGCAACTCGACCGTTTCCTGATGAAAATAACAATGGACTACCCAACTCTGGATGAAGAAATAAACATCCTGAAACGCCATCATACAAATGCCACATTCGTAAAACTGGAGGACATCGATTCTACCATTACCAAAGAAGAGTTCTTATCTCTCCGCAAGCTGATGAACCAGGTATTTATTGATCATACATTGCTTCAATACATTGCCATGATTGTACAGCAGACGCGCACCAGCAAAGCCGTATATCTGGGAGCTTCTCCACGTGCATCTGTCGCTATGCTGCAGACCTCTAAAGCATACGCTCTATTGCAGGGACGTGATTTCATAACACCGGAAGATATAAAATTTGTTGCTCCATACGTACTCCAGCACCGCCTGATTCTGACTGCGGAGGCCGAAATGGAAGGATATTCACCGGTGAAAGTAACCCAACGCCTGATTGATAAGGTAGAAGTACCGAAATGATTTTAAACCGACGCTTTTATATTGCCCTCAGCCTGATTATCCTGTTACTGGGTAGCGGGTATACTTTTGCTCCGCTCTTTGTTCTCGGGCAATGGATGCTTTTTATCATGCTCCTGGCTGTATTAGCGGAAGGATACATGCTTTATCGCATCCATGGTATACAGGCATTTCGCCAATGTTCATCACGTTTTTCCAACGGAGATGAAAATACGGTGAACATTCGGGTGGAGAGCAGTTATCCATATGCAGTATCCGTGGAAGTCATTGATGAAATACCTTTTATATTCCAGCAGCGAAATATAAATTTCCAGATAAAGCTCCAGGCAAATGAAGGTAAAACAATCAGCTATCAATTACGACCCACCCATCGGGGAATCTACAATTTTGGACGGATTCGTATATTTGTACAAGGTAGGATGGGATTACTTTCGCGCCGCTATACCTGTGGTGATACCCAAGATGTCAAAGTCTATCCATCCTACCTGATGTTACATCGTTATGAATTGCTGGCAATAAGTGATAATCTTACGGAATTGGGTATAAAACGTATACGTCGCGTAGGACATCACACTGAGTTTGAGCAGATAAAGGAATATGTAAAAGGCGATGATTATCGCACTATAAACTGGAAAGCAAGTGCCCGCAAGCACGAACTTATGGTAAATGTGTATCAAGACGAACGTTCCCAGCAAATTTATAGTGTGATAGACAAGGGACGAGTTATGCAACAGGCTTTTCGTGGAATGACCTTACTTGACTATGCGATAAATGCCTCATTAGTTCTTTCGTACGTTGCCATGCGGAAAGAAGACAAAGCCGGACTCATAACCTTTGATGAACATTTCGATACCTTCGTACCAGCATCAAGCCGTCCCGGACATATGCAGACATTGCTTGAAAATCTCTATAATCAGGAAACTACTTTCAGTGAAACGGACTTTTCTTCCTTATACGTACATCTGAACAAGCATGTCAATAAACGTAGCCTTTTGGTTTTATACACCAACTTCTCCAGTATGGGAAGCATGAACAGGCAATTAGCATACCTGCAACAACTGAATCGACAACACCGCCTACTGGTAGTATTCTTCGAAGATGCTGACCTGAAAGCCTATATTGCTACTCCTGCCTCAGATACGGAAGGATACTATCGCCATGTCATTGCCGAAAAATTTGCCTTTGAAAAACGATTAATTGTCTCTACCCTAAAACAGCATGGCATTTATTCTCTATTGACCACGCCCGAAAATCTCTCTATTGATGTAATTAATAAATATCTGGAGATAAAATCGAGACAGTTACTCTAATCAACCTCCGGTAATAGGCAGGCAAATAATTATAAGACATTTACCTTATATTCTGAATTATAATATTCTACTGCCATCTGATATTCAGCAATGTTCTTCTCTTTAGCCAATAAACTCAATTTCGCCTTATCAGCAGAAGATATGTTACTGCCATAATAAATAGCTGTAGGCTTCATTATAACTTTGACAGATTCATTTTCATAAGAATCCGGACAAATCAATCGCCATTCATTTTCATATCCCCAGCATTTGGCTTTATTCAAAAACACTTTCAAATAAATAAAAATGTCAGGCAAAACAATGCTGCTATTATTTTCTCCTTTAAGGCTTATAAGAAAGTCATCCATTAAACTTTTCCCTATATGAGTTGCATCAAGTCTTTTATCTGAATAGATTACCGGAAAAAGTATTGCCGGGTGACTACTAGGTTGCGTATCACTTGTTGGAAAAACAACTTGCTTTATATCATATTCCAACACAAATCCGCTATGTCTATCAGCATAATGTGACCACATCAGCATATTATCCTTTCTCTCTGTAAAACATGCAATCTTACAACTTTCCTTTACACTCTCCACTGATTGATCTAATAAATCCCCGATAAATTCAAGATATTCATTAATTTTATCACTATAAATGCCCTTATCGCCATATGTAGTTCCTTCATAATAAGCCTCACGCAATCTTTGGTTCACCACCTCGTCCCCTTCTCCTTTCCAAACATTAAAACATTGCATTTTTTTCACAACTTCATCAATTATCGGATCGTCAGGATATTGTTTTCTCATCTCTTCCTCAACCAGGCTGTTTATCTTGCTCAACATATAAAGAAACCAATTTTTATTCAACGCTTCCTCATAATTCTTTAATATCTCCTCTTTCTTGTAGCAAACCAAAGAATCAAACGGATCATTAAAATTACGAGGATTACCGGCATATACTTCATCATCTCTAAATGAATCCAAATTATATTCTTGACAGTTCCGATATCTATATAGTTTTGAAGGTACATTTTTCGCCACCAAATCATGGAGTTTAGAGAACAACTCACCTCCTTCCGGTGAATTAGTTTCTCCACGTTTAAGAGGAATAATTTCACTCATCAACATTCTCTCAAACTCCTCTTTAAAGTTAGATGTTTCCATTGTGTTTTATATATCAAGTATAATGTCCGTACATGCTCAGAATCTCATTATGCAAAAATAGTGTTTATTTACGTAGCTGACAGCCCAATTTCAAAGTTTCTTTGTTACGGTCTCTTTTATACTGTTAATTATTTGAATAGTTTAAATACCCTGCAAAACCGTATCACTAAAATATTTGTTTGTAATAAAGGGGTGTTAGCTTTGCCCGGATTCTAAAATCGAGTAAATAAAAAGATAACCATGAAAAAAGAAGTTTCTGAAGTGCTCAAAAAAGAGCAAAACAATGAAAGTTGTATCCATCTGTATCTGGAAGAATGTGGCTGGTGTGCTTATGAAGTTTCAGCTTATCTGCTTATGAACCTCTTAGGAGGAAAATGTATCGTCGAGAAAATAGAACAATGCGGATCAAAAATTGTTCGGGCACTAATGAATATAGATTTATTAGGCGACATTAATTATGGCGATTATCGCTACGCTGGTCTAAATTCCTATAACCTTCAATTAGTAGGAAAAAATAAAGTTGACAAAAACCTATTTATTCACTGGAAAAAGAACATATAGGAATGACACTGCAATAAGCAAAATGATATTGCAATAAAGCTCTGCAGACAAATCAACAGAGCCTTATTGCAATAAAAGTTATGGAATTAATTAGAGATATTCAGTAAATGTCCCTCTTTCTAATAAATTAAGAGAACAGTTTTACTTTACGTGAGCTTTTCTCTTATTTTTTTCTGTAAAGTCTCAAGTCTTCTATCTTTTTAATAGAATATTATTTACATATTCTTATTTTTTCTTCCCAACGGTACATTATGTATATGTCTTTTTAGGGGAAGTTAAAGACCTCTCCTGTTTTCCTCTTGTTATTTTAGTCTGATTATGCAGCCGTTCTTTTTTTCTTTTCGACCTTTTCTATCATGCATACTGCATTGGCCGTATGTATTCCAAAGAAAATCCAAAGCATTTCCGTTTTCCTGTTTCTAGCTTTTATTCTGGCCAGTGAGTAATGTTGTTTCTGCGTTCTAAAGCTTCCTTCTAGGCGGGTAGCTCTTTCACGGCTGAGTTCCGACCGTAAGATATTCCGAAGTGGCTCATCTTTGGCAGCTCTACCCTTACGCTTAAAGGAAGTACTTATATGATATTTAGTACAAAATTTCCGATTGGCATTATTAGCATAGATTGAATCCGCTGCAAGTGCCTTAACCCTAACCTTGGTCAGTTGTTGTTGCAGATGACTTTCATAACAGGTGGCATCCGTCATACAGACATGAAGATTCTCAAGATAAGGTTTCCAATGGTCAGCCAGAATAGCCTGGAGGAACTCAATATCAAGGCGATCCGCTAGTTCCTGACGAATTGCACTGACGATTTTAGGATTGGTCAGTGGATGAAGCGGATCAATCTGAACACCACAAAATAACTGGTAATGAATATTACCGTTTAAAGGTTCAATCAGTTGTGAATCTGAAAAGTTAGTATAGGACTTCAGGACCATCAAGGCTATTTTACCCTCAGGAGAAAAATAACTTTTACGACCCAAAGCAGAGGACTTCAAATGCATTTCTCGGGCCAGTTCCGAGAAAGGAAACAGAGCATGGAGGCGACCTAATTCACTCGTTGTAAAACTTTGACGATATTTTTTAGCATATCGAACTCGGTAAAACCTAAACGAGGTTCGATTTCTGAATTTTTTTGTATCTTTACCATGTGTTTTTAGTTTAGATTACCCCCGTTTTGGCCGTCAAACCGTTTTTTTTGGGGGGAATGCTTAAAGATACAAAAAGGCAACTAACTCGCAATGAATTAGTTGCCTTAAATTTCATTATTTTAGGAATATCCCTAATTAGTGAATCTTCAACCTTTCTATTTTCTGCTGTCTCACGTTATCCATAGGTTCAGCATGATAAGAAACTATAGAAAAATTAATTGTACGCAGATCAATGCTCCTAATCGTACTATCATACATAGTACGAAAATAGATTACCCGGTTCCTCATATCTGTAGCTGACGTCCATTGTGTAGCACTTGGAATATCAACAGGAGCTTTTCCCTCCGAAAATTCTATTCCGATAGGAATATCGAAATTATTCAATATTTGAAAACACTGTAGAACAGTTTCGAGAACAGTAGACTTTTGCGGAGCCGTAGCCTGATAAAAAGCAGCTCGTACAAAACGTGATGGAGGAGTTACATCGCCAGGAAGTCCTAAGAAACCGCTGCCTGCTCCAAAAGAAGATAATTCAAGATTCCCTAAGCCATGTGTCTGTGCGGTTCCGGGATAAAGATTGACGTAATTATTCAGATTAGTCAAATGCCATTCAAATCCTGGCGAATTCGTAAGAACTCCCAGATTATTTTCATAAAAGTGAGTTTCTTTGCCGATTATTTCTAATACAAGTTGATGTCCAGTCTGGTCAGCAAAACGCCAATGTACAGTAGATGCACGCGAATCGATGTTTATAATATGTACATTGGCAACGGCTTCCTTCACTTCTTCAAGAGTAGTACACTTTCCAAGTATCCAAGAAACGAGCTGAAAATCAGATATACTACTATCTGCCACTTTTTTATCATAATCTTCATATTCTCCATAATGTGGAAAATAAAACAGACCAGCCGAGAGTCCGGCTTCATTAATTCCTTCTGCAATAAATTCTTTTTGCTCAACAGCCAATCCTACATACCCATAACGAGCGATGAACACCATGCCATTCTGTCCATCTGGTGTAAATGATTGCTCAGAATAACCTCTCGGAACAATTACATACTGACTATTCAGATTACTCCCACCCCACTCGATTGTCCGTGCTACAACTGCTGTACCATTCTGACTTTTTAAAGTTATACCTGTACAGGCCATAGCAGACAATGTTCCCCAAAACATATAGCCTACTACTACTGAAATGAAAAATAAATTTAGTTTCATATTAATTATTTCTTAGGATGAAAAAACAATAAAAACATAAGAATAAGTTCGACAAACGATTTGTCTTGATATATAAAACATACTCAGAAGGTAAATTGTTTACCCCTAAAGTATATACAGAACAAGGTAACCGACATGAATAGTAGTTTAAAAGCAGACAGCAACACACACCATTGAAGGGTATGGAGATACACAAGAATTGCTTAGACCACCATTTTTGACCGAAGTGGAGAAAAAGAAAAAGCTCTGAAATTCAAGGATTTCAGAGCTTTGCTTTAATTTGCTATTTGCTTTCGCGGTGCGTACGGGACTCGAACCCGTGACCCCATGCGTGACAGGCATGTATTCTAACCAACTGAACTAACGCACCATAATTTCATTTTTAATTGCTATCTCTCTCGATTGCGGTTGCAAAGGTAGGCATTTCTTTGAAACCTGCAATAGCTTGGAAGAAATATTTTTCATCTTTTTTAAACTAAGCTTGATTATAAGATATTTATATTACCTTTGTCTGACGAAAAAAAATCGAATAACAAATCAAAATGAACCAAAAGCGAGAAAAATCATGAGAAATACTCCTATTGAACGTAAGTTGATAGACGAAACCATCGAAGCATTTCAAATTGCCGACTTTGGAAAGGCTACTATCCGCGAAGTAAAAGCAATTGCTGCCAAAGCAGAAGTTGAGTCAGGTATAGAATTCATAAAAATGGAAATGGGTGTACCAGGTCTGCCTCCTTCGACAGTAGGTGTAAAAGCTGAAATTGAAGCATTACAAAGAGGAATTGCCAGTCTCTACCCCGACATCAACGGATTACCTGCCCTGAAAGAAGAAGCTTCACGTTTTATCAAAGCTTTCATTAATGTAGATTTAAAGCCCGAAGGGTGTGTACCAGTTACCGGTTCTATGCAAGGCACTTTCGCCTCATTCCTCACTTGCAGTCAATGTGATGAAAAGAAAGATACGATATTGTTTATCGACCCGGGATTTCCTGTGCAAAAACAACAGTTGGTGGTCATGGGACAAAAGTTTGAAACCTTTGATGTATATGACTTCCGTGGTGACAAACTAAAAGAAAAGCTGGAAAGTTATCTTGAGAAAGGCAATATTTCTGCTATTGTTTACTCAAACCCTAACAATCCCAGTTGGATATGTTTAAAGGAAGAAGAACTGCGTATTATCGGAGAACTTGCCACGAAGTATGATGTAATTGTCCTGGAAGATCTGGCTTACTTTGCAATGGACTTCCGCCAGGATTTGAGCAAACCATTCCAACCACCTTACCAACCATCAGTGGCACATTATACAGACAATTATGTATTGCTTATTTCCGGCTCTAAAGCATTCAGTTATGCCGGACAACGCATCGGGGTAAGCTGCATCTCAAACAAATTGTACCATCGCTCCTACCCTGGACTCACCAAACGATACGGAGGTGGCACATTTGGTACAGTATTCATTCATCGGGTACTTTATGCTCTTTCTTCAGGTACCAGTCACTCTGCACAATACGCACTTGCTGCCATGTTGAAAGCTGCTAACGAAGGGCAATACAACTTCCTTGATGAGGTAAAGATATATGGTGAACGTGCACACAAATTAAAAGAAATTTTCCTTCGTCATGGTTTCCATTTGGTATATGACAATGATTTGGGTAATCCAGTTGCCGATGGTTTCTACTTTACCATTGGCTATCCGGGTATGACCAGTGGGGAACTTGCTAAAGAATTGATGTATTATGGTGTCAGTGCCATATCACTGATTACAACAGGTAGCCACCAGGAAGGTTTACGCGCTTGTACTTCTTTCATTCAGGATCATCAATACGCACAATTAGAAGAACGGATGGCAATCTTTGCAGAAAACCATCCGGTGAAATAAGTAAATAGAAAAAATAAATTTACCAGTTAGTGCCGGTATCCCACCACAAACGAGTACCGGCATTATCATCCCCACCCAAAGCATTGACTAATGCACGATACTGCTCTGGATTCTCCGTTTGTAAGCCTCCGGGAAAATTTAACCGGCGTATCATGATTTCCGTATCGACGCAACCGTCCTTACTGTGGTTGAAGCGTACGGGGAAAAGACGTGGGTATCCTGTTCTACGCTGTTCCGCCCAAGCTTCACATCCTTCTGGAAACATCGCCAACCACTTTTGAGTCATAATCTTTTCTAATTTTGTATCCCGGTCAGCTGTTTCAATCCACTTTGGAGACACTGTACAACGTGCCTTTATATTATTTTCAGTATCATATGTATCCACAAAATCAGCAGCCAATTTATCACTATTCAAATAATCTGCCGTTTGCGATATACCATGTTGACGCAAAGATGCAGTAACCCCTCTCTCGTAACAGGTACCGGCATTTTCACTTGTCCAGTCCCGTAAAGCAGCTTCTGCTCGCAAGAACCAAACCTCAGCTGCAGTCATAAGAATAGCATCTGTCTTTTGAGTGGTTTGCAATTTAGATAAACCAAGGTAAGAGGTATGAGAGAAACAGGTCCCCTGCCGGATACCACGATATTGTCCCGTATATGCCTTATCCTGACAAGTAGCAAAATAAACAGCTTTCCGGGGATCTTCGTAACCGTTCATAATAGATTCCATAGGAGCACTCATATAAGTCTCATTCCACACCAGATTAAGTTCACCCAGCGGATTGGTATATCCACTTTGAGTTGAGACAGCTACCAGTTCATTTTCCGCTTCCAACACTCCATATTCATTATTAAATGCTTTGAGGAACTCTGAACGTGATTTTTCCTTATCCGCCAATGCAATACGCATGGCAAGTCTCATTCTCAATGAATTGGCAAACTTAATCCACGAAGTATATTTACCATCCATCAATATATCAAAACGGGAGAACTCAGCAGCTTCCGGATTCGACTCAACATAATCGGTAAGAACTGTCACAGCCGTATCTAACTCACAAAAGAATTCTTTGTATACAGCTTCCTGTGTATCGGGAGCATATTCTGCATCAGGATCGGCAAAGTGTGTATACACAATAGAACCATAATAATCCGTAACGCGATGCATCACTTCAACTTTCAGAATCTTTGTTATTCCGAAAAAGCCGGAATGCTTGTCACGAGTTGCATTTTCCGACTGGTATATCTGCGGAAAAATATACGAATAAGTATGTCCCCACATAGCACTATTCCAGCCATCCTGCAAATTATAGTCCGAATTATGACTTCCTCCATTCAGCGGTTTACCATCATGCATATATCCACTGAACATATCGGCATTCAGATTCTGTGTCAACTGAAAAGGCCAGTTCTTACCTTTTCCATAATCATAATTAAAGTAAATACCTTGCTGGATAATGCCTAAACGAATACCATGTTCATTGTAATCAATCTGCAAATCTTCATCCGTTACTCCGGACAAATCCGTATTAATGTCTTTAAAGTCACCTGTACACGAAGCTAATAATAGCAGTCCCCCGAATATCCAACTATATCTTTTCATTCCACTTTTCTCCTCATCCATTAAAATTCACACTTCAATGAAAAGCCCCAACTACGCGTCGTAGGCATTCCATACACATCAATACCTTGATTGTCATTGCCGGTAGACAATACCAAATCAGGATCAAAAGGAGCCTTCTTATAAAAGAAGAACAAATTACGGGCTATAAATGACAGTTGTACTTTCTTTAAAACCTTAGATTTCTCCATCCAGGAGGCAGGTAACTGATATGACAACGAAAGTTCTCTCAACCGGATATTTGTAGCATCATACATATAATATTCCGTTGTTCCCGCACGTCCACCAACTATCTTATAAAATCCCTTTACATTATCTATCTGATGTCCTTCGAGCATTACATAGCCTTCATCACGAGCTTGCGCTGTAACTTCCGATACACCATACAAGTCCATATCTGCCTGCGTTTGTGAAAGCACTTTCCCTCCATAACGGCAATCTACCAAGAAATAAAGCGAGATGTCTTTATAAGAAAGTGTATGATTCCATCCCATTTGGAACTTCGGATTAGAGTTACCTATCTTTACCGTATTCCCGTCACCTTCTATTTTAGGTAATCCGGCATTACTTCCTTCTGTCTCATATACAATATTACCTGAAGCATCCCGAACAAAAGCCTTTCCATAAATATCACCGATAGAACCACCTTTCACCAACTTCATGGCATAACTGGAAGAGAAACTGGTAGGCCCGTAAACAAACTCCTTCAATTCTTCGTGCAAAGCAACAATCTTATTCTTATTTGTCGCAAAATTAAGAGTGGTACTCCACATGAAATCTTTCGTCAGCACTGGCGTTGCATCCAATGCAACTTCCCATCCACGATTCAGAATATTACCAGCATTCACATACCGATAAGCATACTTATCACCCGCCAATGTAGGTAATTTGAAGAATTGATTGCGGGTATTCGTTTTATAAAAAGTAAGATTAAAACCAATACGACTATTCAAGAAACGTGCCTCAGCACCGGTCTCCCATGAATAATTCATTTCCGGTTCCATTTCTTTAAAAGGAGCCGCATCATTTGCCAAATACTCACCACCGGCAGTTATATGAGACAGAGGGTATGTCATGAATGGAGGAATATCATTACCTACCATACTATAAGCTCCACGTACCTTAGCGTATGACACCCATTCCGGCAATGTAAACAAGCGACTCAAGATCAGCGATGTTCCGATAGAAGGATAAAGATATCCCCGTTTCTCATGTTTGGTATGTGAAAGAGTGGATGCCCAGTCATTACGGGCACTCAAATCAATATAAGCACTTTCCTTGTATCCCACCTGGGCAGTGGCAAACAAGGATTGTAGCTGGCGGCGGGCATCTATCTTCTGATCAAGGGCAGCAGAACCATTCATTATTATATTTGCCAGATTGAAAACATTGGCATAATATAATGAAGCAGTCTTAGAGTCATAACGAGTAGAATTGGTGGTTTTGTCATTGAGACTCGTACCCAGCGCGCCGTTCACAGAGAAGTCACCCCATTGCTTCTTCATCATAAGCATCAGATCACCATAAAACTGGATATCCTGATAGTCCATTTCTATGTAACGTCCGTTCGTACCTGCTAAAGCCGGAGCTGTGGAAGCATAGAATTTCTGACGAAGCTTGTCATTAATACAATCAACATTACCACGAGTCTGTACTGTCAACCAATCATTTACTTTGAAACTTGCCGATAAGGATACTATAGCATGCAAGCGTACTTCTTTACTTTGTATACGATTCACAATCCAATAAGGATTTTGTTCAAAGTCATCATAAGAAGTATGCCAGTTTTGTATATTCAAATTTCTACTCTCATCATATACTTCGAAATTATCCTTGTAATAGGTCAGATCCTCTCCACGAGGAAAGCGATAAAGACCGACTAACGGATTCATATAAAATCCGCCCACCGTCGGTTTATTCTTAGTAACTTGCCGCATCAGGTTTACACTACCATCTAACCTCAGACGATCGTTAAACAAAGTAGAAGTTTCTCTGAAAGTAAGATTATGTTTCGACAAACGGTTTTTATCAATAATTCCTTTACCGGTAGTATTGGCATACGAGAAGTAGTTTTGCAATTTTTCGTTACCATGACTCAAGGATACAGAAGTAATAGAAGCCATTCCCGTAGAAAAGAAATCTTTCAGATTATCATTTTTTGGCAAATTTTGTCGCTCACCCCAACTATCTATAACTTCACTGACTCCATAACGGTTTTGCATCTCAGGCAAAGAAACAGCTTTATCAAACATAAGACTGGTAGAGAATGAAATACTACGCTGTCCCTGTGATTTACCTTTCTTGGTTGTAATCAAAATCACACCATTACCTGCCTGGCTTCCATAGAGTGCAGCAGCAGGAGCGCCCTTCAGGATACTTATACTTTCAATATCTTCTGAATTTAAATTTGAAATGCCATCACCACCATCGCGATTTCCTGCATTAGCTGTCCCTCCTATGGCACTGAAAGCTTGTTCCGAACTTGAATTCAGCATAGGAACACCGTCAATTACATAAAGAGGTTGATTTTCACCAGCCACCGAACGGATTCCACGAATACTTACCTTCGCAGAAGCCCCCAAACCTGATGAGACCTGATTGATTTGCACACCCGCAGCTTTACCTGTCAACGATGTTATCAAATTCGGCATTTTAACCCTCGTCAGTTCTTCATTCTTTATCTGACTCATGGCATAAGAAAGAGAGTGTTCTTTCTTCTCAATACCCAATGCAGTCACAACTATTTTATCCAGTTCCACAGCATCCTCTACCATTGTTATATTCAGGAAAGTCTTTCCACCCACACTTATCTCCTGCGTTTTATATCCCATAAAGGAGAACCGCAACATAGCATCGTCCGCAACAGCCAATTCAAACTTCCCCTCCACATCAGTAACTATACCGTTTGAAGTACCTATTTCTAACACTGTAGCACCCGCCAAGGGTACACCATCCTCATCTACAACACATCCTGTAAGAGTTTTTTGCGCCGAGATTACTATCAAACGACTTTCTACGTCGTTTGCAACAAAAGCATAACAAGAACTACTGTATAAGAAAAAATAACTAAAAAATAAAAAACAGATATAACTATAGATAGTAAGTTTCATAATTTGCAATAAAGAAATAACAATCTGCAAATGTAACCAATTTCTTTTTCAATTAAAACCTGTTATATAACATATAAGTAATATCTATCAGTGAAAAAAGAACAATAATATTTGTTTTTCAAGGATTTGTATGTATATTAGGGGCATGGATACTAATGCGGACATATTTAAAATAGAAACAAACCATGTGGTACCCTCACGTGGAAAAGTGTTGATATCTGAGCCTTTCCTCTATGATGAGATGTTTGGACGTTCCGTTATTTTGTTGGTAGACCACTCCACAGATGGCACAATGGGGTTGGTACTCAACAAACCACTTCCTTTAAGCCTAAATGATGTATTGAAAGAATTTAAGGATATAAGCAATATACCAATCTACAAAGGTGGTCCATTAAGCACTGACACATTGTTTTATCTTCACACTCTGAAAGACGTGGAAGATTCGCTGCAAATAGGAAAAGGAGTTTATCTGAATGGAGACTTCGATGCCATCCGCCGTTATATTTTGCAAGGTAATGATATCGACGGAAAGATACGTTTCTTCCTGGGCTATTCCGGTTGGGAACATGATCAATTATGCCAGGAAATAGAAGAAAACACCTGGTTAATAGGCTCAACAGGCATCTCCTCCCTTATGGATGAAAAAGGAAGTGCAGAGTTATGGAAAAATGTATTGGGACAGCTGGGAGGCAAGTATGAAATATGGTCACGCTTTCCACAAATTCCTACACTAAATTAATCATGCCGGATACGCTGCAATAATGCAACATCCTTGAAATATCCTTCAATACATAGCCAGTCTTTTAATAATCCGCAAGAAACAAAGCCACATGAAGTAAACAGGCGCATACTTGCTTCATTATCTGTAGCGATGTGAACAAATAATTGTCGCATACGCAGAAAATCAAAAGCATATTCGCAAAGCAATGTTAATGCATCCTTTGCATAGCCTGCTCCACGAAACTCTTTCCTGATCACGATACCCACTTCTCCACGCGCGTGCATAGGAGAAAAGTCCGTTATATCAATCGTACCAATTGTTAGACCGTCTTCAAGACGCACAATCATCATACGCAGTTGCTTATCAGCAAACATATCACACTGTGAGTTTTCCATGTATTGCTTCATAACATAGCGCGAATAGGGTACTGTAAAGTTACTGATATCCCACTGTTGAGGATCATTTTCCATCTCACAAATAAGTTCCAGGTCTTCCGGCTCCATAGCACGAAGACGAATACGGTCATTTATAAAATAGGTGTGCTTCATTCAGATGTAACATTTATCAGGAGTCACCAGTACACGGCTCTCCGGGTTATAAATACCAAGGCTCAATCCCATTTTGCGATGATGGGACAACAAGCGAATAATAGTTGAAAAAGAAAAGGCACGACAATCATATACTACATGTGTGAAACCTTTCAGTGAAATGAATGGACTTCCATGGCCATCTACAGCAGACATTTCATTGGATACAACAAAGTGATGCTTTTCACTTAATCCATTACGCTTTAAAAGTACGCGCAAGCTATGAATGGTTGCTTCTTCACCAAATACGAGAAAACGAGGAAAACGTTCTCCTCTCTGAAAAGAGGTTTTCATCTCTTTTACCGGAAAACTAAACAAACGCTGAACAAAAAGCACAAACAAGCGAACGCACATCTGTAGATGAATACCTGCACGCACCAGCCAACGCCCTATAACACCATAACGTTCTCCATGTTTACAAAAGAAAATATCCATTGCCTCACAAAATACACGCACATGCCGATAAGTATCCTTCGATGTACTTTCTCCCTTATAATGCAATATCGGATAAGGCAAATAATAATTTTGATATCCTGCTTCTTCTATCCGACAAGACAGGTCAATATCCTCACCATACATGAAGAAATTTTCATCCAGTAATCCGGTTTTATCTAATGCTGAACGACGAAGCAACATAAATGCACCCGCCAGCACTTCCACCTGATGAACGCCATCCATATCCAAAGCAGTACAATAATAACCACCCAAACTTTTAGAGTGCGGAAACAATCGTCCCAAACCGGACAATTTACCAAAAGTTGCCGCCAAAGTAGGATATCCACGTTTAGATTCCCTCAAAAAGCGTCCGTCATGCGTTATCATTTTCACACCGGCAGCCCCGGCTTCAGGATGAGCATCCATAAAAAGTATTACCTCTTCCAATGTCTGTTCCGACAATACAGTGTCAGGATTCAGCAGTAGCACATACTCCCCTTTCGACTCACGAATTGCTTGGTTATTGGCACAGGCAAAGCCCAGATTTTCTCTATTATAGATATAGGTAATATTCGGAAAGCGCTCAGTGATATATGCTTCAGAATCGTCCATAGAGGCATTATCCACTACCAGGATCTCAACTGAAAGATTATCAATAGCCCTGTATAAGGAACAAAGACACTGCTCCAGGTAATACTTAACATTATAATTGACTATGACAACGGAAAGTTTCATGCTTCCTCCTCTTTATTAATATGCAATTCCTTACGCAAGCGTCCTTCACCGGGTAGACAAAACAAGGAAGCCGTTAGAGCAATAAAAGCACAAAGAATTCCTTTATTACTCAACATGAGATAATAAACGGCAAAGCCCGCCAACACCGGTAACATTAAAAGTACGATACGAGTTTTACTCCAGAAAGAATACAAATGCAAGGCTTCGGGCAAACTAACCTTATCGATTTTGCGCGTAAGCATCCATGCAAATAATTTTAAGGATACGGGCACACAGATAGCCACCAGCAAAATAACCAATGTTTCAGCAAAATAAGTAGCACGTACATCAGCAGCATACGTGCCTACCCATTCCCCACCTGTTTCACCTACTACAATTAACAGAACCGGCAGCAACCAAAAGCTGACAAATATAACTTTTAAACGAGCTGCCACGTGTTTTATTTGATTTTCCATGTGCTAATAACTTAATAACTAATAATTCAATTTGTTCCGAAAAAAGGAGTTCGATTCACAATACTACGTCCCAATGTCACCTCATCTGCATATTCCAGTTCGTCACCAACAGAAATACCACGAGCTATGACACTCAACTTCACACCCAATTTCTCCAATTTACGGTAAATATAAAAATTGGTTGTATCACCCTCCATTGTAGTACTAAGTGCCAGGATAACTTCCTTTATTCCACCTGCAGATACACGCTGCACAAGACTTTCTATTTGTAAATCGCCTGGCCCCACTCCATCCATCGGTGAAATAACACCACCCAACACATGGTAAAGCCCACGGAATTGCTGCGTAGCTTCCACTGCCATAACATCACGGATATTTTCAACAACGCACACAGTAGAACCATCCCGCTGTGGGTTAGCACAGATACGGCAAGTTTCCGTATCCGATATATTGTGGCAGACTTTACAATATTTCACTTCGTGCTTCAGCGTAACAATGGCGTTACCAAAAGCCTCCACTACCGCCGTATCCTGTCGCAAAAGATGCAATACCAGGCGCATAGCCGTCTTTCGTCCAACTCCGGGCAGCTTGGCAAATTCACTCACCGCCTTCTCTAATAATATCGAGGAAAATTGTCCATTCATATTTAAAAATCAACTATTGGCAACAAAGATAATGCAAATTGGGGGCAGAACTTTCATGCAAGCATGAAAAAGTTCTGCCGAAATACAGCTTATCTTCTCAAAAGATAATCAGAATTCTGCATTCTGAACACGAAATTTTGAAATAAGTGTTACCTTTGCACGCATAAATAAAGAAAAGCTGCCTGTAAGGAGTGTAAATATTTACGTACCACTGTTCATAACAGCTCTTGGAAGGGGCATAACGTTTTTAAGAATATACAAGGTAAGGTTTTAAAACGCCATCATATTTTTAAAACGTTGGGAGGGTTTCAAAAAAGCATTCTCCACACGAAAAAAGAATAAAAAACTTTCTAAATTTGACAATAAAAATGGATATTACAAGCGCCGAGTTCGTCATTAGTAACACAGACGTTAAAAAATGCCCCCCAGGAATACTTCCCGAATATGCCTTTATCGGACGTTCCAACGTTGGAAAATCCAGCCTCATCAATATGTTGACAGGACGTAAAGGACTTGCCATGACTTCTGCCACTCCGGGAAAAACAATGCTTATTAACCACTTCCTTATTAATAAAAGCTGGTATATAGTTGATCTACCCGGTTACGGCTACGCCAGACGCGGACAAAAAGGAAAATCACAGATACAGCGTATCATTGAAGATTATATTCTGGAACGTGAACAAATGACGAACCTCTTTGTGCTTATTGACTCACGTCTCGATCCACAAGTCATCGATATCGAATTCATGGGATGGTTGGGCGAACATGGAATCCCCTTCTCCATCGTCTTCACCAAAGGTGACAAACTGAAAGGAGGCAGATTGAACAGCAATATCCAACAATATCTGAAAAAACTAAAAGAGCAATGGGAAGAACTTCCCCCATATTTTATGACCTCTTCTGAGAACAGAATGGGCAAAAAAGAGTTATTAGATTATATAGAGAGTATTAATAAGGAATTGAATGCCAAATAAAGTAATAGTTATATGAAAAAGAGTGGATTTTCAGTGGCATTTATTGTCACTTTGCTTCTGGTGTCTGCCAATAGCCAGGCACAGTCGCTAAAAGATTTATTCAATAAAGAAAACGTAGAAAAGGTAGTTAGTGCCGTTACTGGTAAAAATACCGTTGATATGACAGGAACATGGTCTTATACTGGTTCTGCCATTGAGTTTGAATCAGATAATTTGTTAATGAAAGCCGGTGGTGCAGTAGCCGCTACTACGGCCGAAGCCAAACTCAACGAACAATTAAGTAAAGTAGGCTTCAAACCCGGACAAATGAGCTTTACCTTTGCGGCCGACAGTACATTCAACGTCAAATTGGGAGCCAAAACTTTGAAGGGTACCTATACATACGATGCTACCGAAAAACATGTAGTCATGAAGTTCGTTAAACTGATAAATATGAATGCCAAAGTCAATTGCACATCAAGCAATATGGATTTGCTGTTCGAATCTGATAAACTATTAAAGCTTATTACTTTCCTTTCCAGCAAAAGTAGCAATGCAACATTAAAAACCATCAGCTCCCTGGCAAACAGCTACGATGGCATGATGTTAGGATTCTCACTCGAAAAGAAAGAATAACAAAATACAAAAATTAAAAAGCCCTGTAAACTTACTGTTTACAGGGCTCTTTAATTATTAATTTCTTAGATTATTATGAGAATTGAGCGGAAAACGAGACTCGAACTCGCGACCCTAACCTTGGCAAGGTTATGCTCTACCAACTGAGCTATTTCCGCAACTATGATGACTGTGTGAAGAGAAGGAGACTCGAACTCCCACGACATAACTGTCACTACCCCCTCAAAGTAGCGCGTCTACCAATTCCGCCACCTCTCCATACATTTCATATTCTCAAAGAGCAATTGCCTCACCTAATGTGCCCAGAACAGGACTCGAACCTGCATGCCTCTCGACACACGCACCTGAAACGTGCGCGTCTACCAATTCCGCCACCTGGGCATTAGGTAATTGCAATCTATGTACTTGAGCGGAAAACGAGACTCGAACTCGCGACCCTAACCTTGGCAAGGTTATGCTCTACCAACTGAGCTATTTCCGCGATTGCGGATGCAAAGGTAGATATTTTCTCCAAACCTGCAAACATTCCGCCCGTTTTTTTCGCGAAGAAAACTATACATCTCCTCCACTCTGAAGACATGTTTTTGATTATCAACTCATTCTGTCCCGATAATCTTCGTAAGAAAATTGCCTGAATATTTCAGCCTTCCCATCTTTCGTCCACATAGCAATAGCAGGATGATGGATTCCATTGAACATATTTGTTTTTACCATAGTGTAATGAATCATATCTTCGAAGACTATGCGTTCTCCGATCTGCAGTTCATGATCGAAACTCCAATCTCCCATATAATCACCACTCAGGCATGAATTCCCTCCCAAACGATATACATGGCAACCATTATTCCCCATTTCAGCACCACATACAGCGGGCTGATAAGGCATTTCAAGACAGTCGGGCATGTGACAAGTAAAGCTAACATTGAGAATAGCTGTGCGAATGCCGCGACTTTCTACAATATCCACTACTTCGGAAGTCAAAACACCAGTTTGCCAGGTAAAAGCAGAACCTGGCTCCAAAATAATATGCAAATGAGGATGGCGGCTACGTAAATCATTCAATAAATGAATAAGATGCTCTACATCATAATCTTTACGTGTCATCAAATGACCACCACCCAGATTCAGCCATTTTATCTGCGGGAACCAATAAGAGAATTTTTCTTCCAAATGCTTAAGCGTACGTTCCAGTTCGTAAGAAGAAGACTCACAGTGGCAGTGGCAATGAAACCCTTCAATACCCTGCGGCAAGGTTTCAGTCAGTAAATCTGCCGTTATGCCGAAACGGGTTCCGGGAGCACAAGGATTATACAACTCTGTTTCTACTTCTGAATATTCAGGATTGATACGAATACCACAGGAAATTCCACTTCCTTCCTTTACCACCGCAGGATAGAAACGGCAAAATTGTGACAAAGAATTAAAAGTTACATGGCTACTACAGCGCATGATTTCCGGGAAATCAGCCTCCGTATAGGCAGGAGAATAGGTATGAGCTTTACTGCCGAACTCTTCCAATGCCAATCGCGCTTCGTATACGGAACTCGCCGTAGAATGCTCGATATATTCCCTAAAAATGGGAAATGAGCGCCACATAGCAAACGATTTAAAGGCCAGAATAATTTCCACCCCGGCACGATCGGCAACACTTTTTATCAGCTTGAGGTTTTTTCTTAATAATTCTTCATCCATGATATAGCATGGGGAAGGGAAACGATCAAAATCTATCATATTTTCTTTTTTATCCGATTATTTTAAAACGGGCAAAACGCAATAAAAGTTGCTTGTCACCCGCATTCTTGAAACGAATGGTAGCTTTAGCATTATCACCCTCACCTTCCACTTTCACAACTTCTCCCAGACCAAAACGTTCGTGCTCAATCAATTGTCCGGGTTGTACTGCCATTGCAGAAGCAGGAGCTGACGAAGAAGCAGGAGTTGACGAAGTCACCCGCTTCAGATTACGTGGAACGCTCGGAGCAATTACCTGCTGCTTAGGACGCTGAGAAGTTTCCTTATTATAAAATGATTCACGTACATGAGGTGAACGAGAAAAACCAGTGCTATTCTCCCGACGGAATGATCCGGACTCATCATCAATCTTACTACTAAGTCCTGCCTCCTGGGGCAAACGCAGAAAACGAATATCTATATCTTTCAAGAAGCGACTGGGACTGCCAAATTCCATTTTTCCATAACGAAAACGAGTACGGGCATACGACAGAAAACAATGTTCTTCTGCACGGGTAATGGCCACATAAAACAAACGTCTTTCCTCTTCTAACGCACGGGGTGAATCCCCTACCATACCACTGGGAAAAAGATTTTCTTCCATTCCCACCACAAATACATTCCTAAATTCCAATCCTTTGGCAGAATGGACAGTCATAAGCGTGATTTTCTCGTCATCTCCATCTTTATCCGAGTCCTGATCAGTCAATAGTGAGACTTCCGAAAGAAAATCAGTCAACGATATATTAGGATTTCCTTCTTCCATACGCATCGCGCAGAAATCACTCATGCCATTTACCAATTCCTCAATATTCTCCTTACGGCTAAGGTTCTCCGGAGAATTATCCTGGCAGACATCATTAATTATACCGGATTGGCGGATAATTTCCGTACCAATTTCATAAGCATTTTTATCCACTATGCCTTCCAGAAATCCGGAAATCAAATCGCGGAAAATCTGTAATTTGGAATGTGTACCCTTATTGAAATTCAGCCCATATGTCAACGGTTCGCATAACACAGTCCAAAGACTGACACCATTCTCAGTAGCCGCAGCAATGATCTTACCCACTGTCGTATCACCAATACCGCGAGCCGGATAGTTAATAATACGTTTAAATGCTTCTTCATCATTCGGATTAACAACCAACCGGAAATAGGCTATCACATCCTTAATCTCCTTACGTTGATAAAAGGATAATCCACCGTAAATACGATATGGCATACCCCGTTTACGCATCGCTTCCTCAAAGACACGGCTCTGTGCATTGGTACGGTAAAGTATAGCAAAATCTGAATAGGAATAATGCTCCGAGCGACGAAGTTCCGCAATCTTATTGACTACAATATCCCCCTCTTCCACATCACTGTATGCCTGAAACACACCGATGGCTTCCCCTTTCTCTTTCTCCGAAAAAACCTCCTTACGTATTTGCCTCTCATTCTTCTCAATCAAACTATTCGCCGCACAAACAATAGTTTGTGTAGACCGATAATTTTGTTCCAGTTTGAAGACTTTTGTATTGGGATACACTTTAGTAAAGTATAGTATATTATCAATATCAGCTCCCCGGAAAGAGTAAATACTCTGGGCATCATCTCCTACCACACATACATGCTGATGATCTTTTGCCAACTGTAGTACAATACTATGCTGAGCATAATTAGTATCTTGATACTCATCTACCAGAATATAGCGAAACTGTTCCTGATAACGCGCTAACACTTCAGGATGATTCCTGAACAGTATAAAAGTATAAAAAAGCAAATCATCAAAATCCATTGCATCCGCCTGCCTACAACGATCCCAATAACGGTGATAAATATCGCGTATTGCAGGCATCTTAGCTGCACGGTCACCCTCATACGCTTCTTTATTGGATGCATACGCCGCAGGAGAAACCAAGTGATTCTTCGCATTGGATATACGCGTCTGCACGATCCCCGGTTTATACACTTTCTCATCTAGGCCCATTTCTTTTATAATAGAGCGCACCAGACTCTTACTGTCCGCCGTATCATAAATGGTAAACTGTGAAGTAAAACCTATATTTACGGCTTCCACATGCAAAATACGCAAAAATATGGAATGGAATGTGCCCATCCATAAATGACGTGCCCGCTGGTCTCCTACTTGCCGGGCAATACGCTCTTTCATTTCACGGGCAGCTTTATTGGTAAAAGTTAGAGCCAATATATTCCATGGCTGATAACCATTCTCTAACAAATAGGCTATTTTATAGGTCAGCACCCGCGTCTTCCCGGAACCAGCACCGGCTATAACCAGCGACGGACCCTCGTTGTAGAGCACTGCTGCGCGCTGTCCTTCATTCAGTTCTTCGATATAATTCGTATTCATGTATGCAAAATTAAGGGATTCTTTTCAGATTCATACAATGTATACGAACTAAAATAATTAAGATAGCATATTACATTTCAGAAAACAGTCCATAAGTCACTGTTTATTATGCACTTCCACAACAAGTCATTCTACATCTTCAAAAAGTTTTATAGATATGGAAGAACATTTATTGGATATCAAACGTTATATTAACAAAAACATAATTCAAGACAAATTATGAATACATTATTAACATCTTTAATGCTTATAATTATGACATACGAAATGCCTAAACTTCCATATGCAAACAATGCGTTGGAACCTGTAATCAGTCAGCAAACTATAGATTACCACTACGGTAAGCACTTACAAACATACGTAAATAACCTCAATAACCTGGTTCCGGGTACAGAGTATGAAAATAAAGATTTAGTAACCATAGTAGCCACTGCACCGGATGGAGCCATCTTCAATAATGCAGGACAAGTTCTGAACCATACTTTATACTTCCTGCAATTTTCCCCCAAACCTGCTCATAGTGAGCCAACCGGTAAATTAGCAGAAGCTATTAAACGCGATTTTGGAAACTTCGATAACTTCAAAAAAGAGTTCACAGCTGCTGCCGTAGGATTATTCGGCTCTGGCTGGGCTTGGTTATCAGTAGATAAGAACGGAAAACTTCATATAACCAAAGAAGCTAATGGCAGTAACCCTGTACGTGCAGGACTTATTCCATTGTTAGGATTCGATGTGTGGGAACACTCCTACTATCTTGATTATCAGAATCGTCGTGCCGATCATGTAAATGCTCTTTGGAGTATTATCGACTGGGATGTAGTGGGTAATCGACTGAAATAAGCAACAACAACCTTATAAACTCTTTTTTTAATGCGCACCTACGGGAATAGAAACTTCCCATAGGTGCGTTTGTGTTTCAATCTAACATATTTTAATGAAAAATCCTCTCCGATAATGCAGGAATGAGCGAATTTGAGTATTTGTCTGATAGCCAGTGATATTTGCACTGTAATGTAGTGATTGGCAGATGGCAGAGATATGGGGTTTGAGAGGAATACAGCAAAGGTTGCGTTTCCAAACCATTACCTGACTACAGAAACTGATTTAACTATAACGGTTTGTATTTCAATATTCTGCACAAGTTTCATTTACAGTCATGCTACTCTCATAATTTAATTTTGCACCAAACAAAAAGTAAGTATGAGAGCGACATTCAAGACCGTGTTCTATGTGAACGCAAGTAAGGAGAAAAACGGAGTTGTCCCCATTATGGGACGTGTGACCATCAACGGAACCATCGCACAGTTTAGTTGTAAGCAGACTATCTTAAAGAGCCTTTGGGATGCAAAGGGCAACCGTGCCAAAGGCAAGAGCAAGGAGGCACAGGCGGTGAACTTCGCGTTGGACAACATCAAGGCACAGATAACGAAACATTACCAGCGGCTTTCAGACCGTGAGGCTTATGTGACGGCAGAAATGGTGCGCAATGCCTATCAGGGATTCGGCACGGAATACGAGACATTGCTACGGGCTTTCGACAGGGAGAACGAGGCGTTCGCCAAACGGGTGGGCAAAGACCGTGCGGTGCGCACCTATCGCAAATACCTGACGGTAAGGCGGTATCTTGCGGAATTTATCCGGTCACATTACAAACGCAGTGATATATCAATGAACGAGCTGACCGAGGATTTCATCCGCGACTATTGCCTGTATCTCCGCAATGAGGTGGGACTTGCCCAATCTTCCGTGTGGATTTACTCTATTCCCCTTAAACACGTGGTCACGGCAGCGCATTACAATGGTAAGATACCACGTAACCCGTTTGCCCTCTACCGTGTGGATCCTGATTTCAAGGAACGGGAATATCTGACGGAAAAGGAACTGAGGGCATTCGCTTCCGTTGAGCTTGCCAATCCCAACTATGCCCAGGCGAGGGATCTGTTCATGTTCGGGGCAATGACAGGCATTTCGTTCATTGACATCAAGAACATGACCATAGAGAACATCGTGGAAATGAACGGTTCCTTATGGGTTGTGTCGAGACGGCAGAAAACGAAAGTTCCGTTCCAAGTCAAACTGATAGACGAAGCCTTGCGGATAATCAAGCGTTATGAGCCGTTCAGGAAGGACAATCATCTTTTCAACATCAGTTCATACGACATGGTAAACCGCCGTATAAAGAAAGTGGCGGAGAAGTGTGGTATCAGCAAGCGAATCTCGTTCCATCTGAGCCGCCACTCCTTCGCTGTGATGGCTCTCAACTACGGAATGCCGATAGAAAGTGTGAGCAAGATACTCGGACACACGGATATCAAGACAACCCAAATTTATGCAAAAGTGACCTGTACCAAACTTGATCATGACATTTCACAGTTTGAAAGCAGGATTGACGGACATTTTACAACGCAAGAATATGGAAAGAGGAATAATAACAATCAGTGAAACGGGTGCAGTCACCATGCCGACCGCACCCGTGTGGATGACGCAACAAGAGATAGCCGACTTGTTCGGCGTATTTTCCTGCCACGTCCGCAAGGCGATTCATTCCATCTACAAGAACAAGGAACTGAACGACTTTGATACGATGAAGTATGTCAGGCAAGCGAATAGAATCAGTTATGACGTTTACAGCCTTGAAATGATTATCGCCATTGCATTCAGGATATGCAGTAAAGAGTGTATCTTGTTCAGACGGTTTGTAATAAATAATATCTGCGCCACCAAGAAAGAAACACCGATTACATTGTTTGTTTCCTGTGGCAAGGGTAACAACCGATGGTATAGTTGAGATTCATTCCGCCAGCCACTCGTTCCCGATGCACGGATGCAAAGGTAGCGCATGGTTTGATGGCAGCGGCAAGGTCGGGCGGCTGTGCCGTTTCGGGCAGAATCTTCCTCCTGTGGAGCGTATTCAGCCCGAAAACCTTGCCACTGCCTGCCATGCGCTTAAAAGGCATCCGGTAACGGAAACAAGCGACTGACGGAAAATCAGAGGATAGAAAAGAACGGCTTACAGACGGAACAGGATTTTGACGCTTCATCCGTAAGCCGTTCCTTTTTTCTTTTTGTCGGAAATCCATTGCTGCGCAGTCACAGGGCAGACGGCAAACTGCGCTCCTTCAAGAAAATCATGTGCCTGTCAGCCGATAGGCGGAGCGGTAGCCATCTGCAAGCATCCTTTCGATGTCGGATTCACGGTAGAGAATTTTGCCACCCAACTGGATGTAGGGTATCCGTCCTTCATTACGGTAGTCCTGAAGTGTCCGACGGCTCACTTTCAGCCGTGCCGACACTTCCTTGTCCGTGAAGAAACGCTCGCCGCCCAGTGTCGGGCGGTAGTTGGCAGTCATACGCTCAAAGCTGTCAAGCAGACGGTCAATGCTGTCCATGAAGTGGATTATCCACTCGCTGTCCTTGTCAATCAGTTCATTCATACATTTTGGATTTAGTGGGTATTGTTATTTTACTTCGCTCATTGAATCAAGTTCATATCGTCCTTCCCTTGAATCTCGCTTCTTTTCGTCTGTCTTCCACAACGGAAACGACACGCTGCACGTCTTCGGGACGGTAGTACGTCTTGTGGTTTATCTGCGAGTAAGCAAGCGTGCCGTTATCCCGTAGGGTCTGCAATGTGCGCGGACTGATGTTCAACATCCGGCACACGTCCTGATTATCCATCCATTCTGCCATTTTCTTCTCTCCGTGCCGCTGGCAGACGGCTTCCATGCGGCGGACGAAATGGTCGAACTTGGCGACCATCGCTTCAAAGGTCTTTCTTTCGATTGATACTATTTCCATATACTTCATTTTTGTTATTGTTTCTTCTCGTCGCAAAGAAAAGGGTAAACCTTTATAAAACAATGGTTTTTTCAAAACTGGCAGCTTGTGGCACAACGATGTAGCGGTTGTCCATAGTAGTAATGGCTAAATACACCTTTCCTACCCGATTGTCGTGTCTAGTGTCTATATTGTAATAAGTGTAGGAACGGACTACCATTGCCGTATTCTTAACAAGACAGAACAAACCATCGGTGGGATTGGAAATAAGCCCTTATTTCTCTTCCGCATCGCATCCCGTTTAATCCAAGCACTCCAGCAAAACGGTGAAGTCTGCACTGATGTCCGGACAGGTATTAAGCAAAGCCACACAAAATTGCCGAATCGAATCCAAACGCTTGACTGACTGCATTAAAGCACCTTATTTCGCTGGCGACAATCGGTCGAGGTACTGACCAAGACCATAGTAATAACTTAATCTATTTGTTTTTATGGCAACAAAAAAAGAATCAGTCATCAGTGAACAAGAAGTTCAGGAAATCGTGGAAAGAATGGGGCGCAGGGAATCCCGTGACAGGACATCCTTGAATGACTTCTACAAGCGTATCGGTTTGGAACCGGACGAGCCGGAACATACCGATGCTCCCGGTATCTCTGAAACGGGAATCTCCGTGACGGAAGAAACAGCGGAAGAAGCGGCGAATGAAGTGCTTGAAGAAGCTGTAAGTGACATGCCCGGAAAAGCGGCAATGCCGCAGAGGCGTATCAGCAGCAAGCAGCGCAAGCTGTCATTGGACGAGTACCGTACCACTTATCTCCATGTTCCCAAGATTGCCGACCGTAAGCCCGTGTTCGTCAGCGGCAAGGTGCGCGACAGTCTGGACAGGATAGTCCGCTACTTCGGCGGCAGGGGCATGAGCGCATCGGGGATGGTCGAGAACATCGTCCGCCTGCACCTTGAGACCTACAGGGAGGACATCGAGCAGTGGCGCAAGCTTTGAGGGGATTGTGGTGGAAACGGTCAAGCCGGTGGATGCACTCCATCGGTTTGACCGATACCCCAAGTGAGTTATTGCACTCACAACCCAATCCGACAGACGGAGGATTTGTGTGTCCTCAAAGACACAGCAAGATATATTTTCAGTTACTCCGGTTGATTCCGGTAACTGAAAACCCTTGCACTGCCGTGGGCTGAATTATCCTCCGCAGTCGGATAATTTCCAAGTTTTTTAATCGGAGATTAGATAGTGAATGAACCATTAAATTGAAAAAAGAAGATAGGATGAAAAAGAACTGTAAGTACGGGAGAAATCCCGTGTTGAATCCGAAGACACACTGCGTGATGGTGCGTTTCGATGATGTGGAATGGAATAAGTTCCTCACGATGTACGAGGAATCACAGGTATATGCGAAAGCCGTCTTTCTCAAGGCGCATTTCTTCGGGCAGAAATTCAAGGTGATGAAGGTGGACAAGGCGATGTTTGAATACAGCACCAAGCTCTCCGACTTCCATGCCCAGTTCCGCGCCATTGGCACGAACTATAACCAAGTCGTGAAAGAATTGCGCTGCCATTTCTCGGAGAAGAAGGCAATGGCTCTACTCTATAAGTTGGAGAAGTGTACCATCGACCTTGTGAAGTTGAGCCGGGAGATTGTTGGGCTTTCGAGAGAGATGTATGCCAAATGGGAACAACGGAAGGAATGACCATGTTTATAAAGTAACCAGAAAGTTTTAAGTGTAGTTATGTAGTTCAGGAAACAAAAGCACCCTTAATCCGGTGCATTTTTGTTTCCTGAATCATTACGGCATCACACTATTCTTCCTATACTCAGATAAAGATGTTCCCGTTTGTTTGCGGAAGAAACGGCACATATAAGACGTATCGGGAAAATGTAAGTGGAGTGCCATCTGCTCTGCTGTCATAGTAGTGTTGCGTAGCATATACTTCATTTCCAAAATTACTTGACGGTCTATTGCCTGTTTGGGAGTCTCTCCACAGACTTGACGGGTAACCATTGCCAAATAATTAGGTGTTATACAAAGCCGGTTTGCATAATAAGCCGTAGTGCGATGTTCTCTGAAATGGTCGAATAAGAGATTATAGAATTTCATGCAGAGTGCTTCTGCCGGATTTCTGTTATCTTTCACTGGCTGGTCACCATTGCACCGTTTCCATTTGTCATAGTAATCGAGCGCAAAGGCGTGCAACAAACCTGAAAGGATATTTGGGTGATACAAATTGGCATGGTCTGTATAAATATCACCCAGTATTTTCATCCAATCGCCCATCGTATCGCCCATCTGCAATATAGGCGAGGCATAAAAGCTGTCGTAAAAACCATTGGGAATATCATAGAAAGACTTTTCCGCAAAGTCCCTGCTCATCAGACAATAGAAAGTATTGAATGCTGCTGTCATGGATGAGAAAGCGGAACGCATAGAGGCATGGATGGGTGACAATCCCGAAAATGAGCGTATGCCGGAGGTGAAGCAGGCGTTGGAGGCTCTGAAAGATGCCGAGCCGCAGCGCATCGCCTTCGAGGATCTGGACTTCAATTTCGGGGAACGCTGGATTCCGACGGGTGTCTATGCCGCCTACATGAGCCGGCTGTTCGACACGGAGGTGAAAATCGCCTATTCCGCAAGCATGGACGAGTTTTCGGTGGTGTGCGGCTACCGCACCATGAAAATCACGGACGAGTTTCTGGTGAAGGGGTATTACCGGAACTATGACGGTATGCACCTCCTAAAACACGCCCTGCACAACACCTGCCCTGACATGATGAAGTCCATCGGCAAGGACGAGCATGGCAACGACATCAAGATGCGCGACAGCGAGGGAATACAACTCGCCAACGCCAAGATTGACGAGATACGAAACGGCTTCTCCGAATGGCTCGAAGAGCAGTCGCCGCAGTTCAAGGAGCGGCTTGTGACGATGTATAACCGCAAGTTCAACTGTTTCGTGCGCCCGCGCTACGACGGCTCCCATCAGACCTTTCCCGACCTCAACCTGAAAGGGCTGGCAAGCCGGGGTATCAAGAGCGTCTATCCCTCACAGATGGATTGCGTCTGGATGTTGAAACAGAACGGCGGCGGAATTTGCGACCACGAGGTGCTGCGCCCATAAGGGCATATAGTAAATGTAGGCTTAGCAACCTACCCGGCAAG
>NZ_QRKI01000019.1:124402-124656 GCF_003471885.1 Bacteroides sp. AM16-24 | reverse complement strand
TAGTGTGTTGTTACAAAATAAGGTGCTAAAAAGTAGTGTCAATTTATTTGGAGGAGTAAAACCGCCTGTTGGGAAATGAACTCGGAATGGATTGTAGTTCAGCATGTTCGCTCTGATTATCAGGTTTCAATAGATTCTTTTATTTGGATATTTAGCTCTTTTCTAAAACCAATAACGCTTTGTATATCAGCTGAATACACCCATCGTTTATTTAGGAAATTTGTTTTTTACTTTGCAGGCTGAAAATGCGGGTT
>NZ_QRKI01000019.1:118586-124392 GCF_003471885.1 Bacteroides sp. AM16-24 | reverse complement strand
ATTTAGGAAATTTGTTTTTTACTTTGCAGGCTGAAAATGCGGGTTTGCTATACCTATTATATATAGGAATAGCTAAGGTTCTTATATAATAAGCAGCCTGTCTTTGCGATGGGATAATAGGCAGCCAGCGGTAGCAGTAATTATCGTATTACCAGTTGATAATAAAGAGACAATTTTAATATTACTAACAATTTAAATTTTATGATTATGAAAGTAGAAAAGGAAATGAAGTATGAAGCTCCGGAAGTGGAAGTTCTGGAGGTGATGGTAGAAGCAGGCTTTGAAGGTAGCAACCTTCCAGTGAATCCGGAAGGCCCGTCCCCATTTTAATATTAATTAAATAAACTATATAGTAAAAGAATGAAAACAAGACATTTATTTGTTGCAATGGCACTGCCAGCCCTTTTTGCGGCATGTAGCCAGGATGAATTTGTAAATGAAAACAAATTCGAAGGAACGCCCCAGTTAGCTGCCGGCTTCAAGTTGACCGCTGAGAAAGTGATGGATGCACAAACAAGAGGCGGATGGATAGAGAATGGTAGTGGTGAATATGAATACAAGTGGGATATCAAAACGAATCCTACATCTGAAATCCTCGGTTTGTGCTGGACCGGAAAAGTAGGCGACGTAGCGTATACAGAACAAACTTCAAAGAAGTTGTTTACTAATTACGAGTTTTCTGCTACAGCGGGTTCTGATGCCTTGACTGAAGAAGGAGAACTTGATAATCCGGTTGAAGTAGGTAACGGAAGTGCAAGTTACTACAAATATGCAACCTTTGACACTGAAGCCAGCAGCTTGTTTGCAGGTGAATATGTGGTATATTATCCCTATAACGCAAGCTTCAATGAAATTGGAAACATCAAAGCTACTGTGAAAAATAAATTTGAAGCAACTGCTGCTAACAAACAATATGAAGAGGCGGGCAAAGATATGTTTATGATGTCTGGTCGTACACCGATGGAGGGAGGACAAAAGGCCGGTCTTTTCAAATTGAATCCGAAATCTACTTTGCTTCAATTGAATTTGCAATTGAATACAGGAGAAACAGCTTTCAATGTGGACAAGATCATTCTGTTTGACAATACCGGATTAGCAAGTGAAATGTTATATAATGCAGATGGTAATGTTGTTGAGAACTCTGTAAAATATGATTATAAGACTATTACAGGTGAATATGTAGCGGGAACAGGTATTGAAATTTCATCTGCTAAGGCAACTCCCTTTGTTATCCCGATGTTGACTGTTGACCTGAAAGCAACAACGGTAATTTACCTGCATAAAAAAGATGGTGCATGGGCTAAAAAGGAATTTACCAAGCCTTATGAAATGAAGATTGGAGTTATGCCGCTTTCTATCGGTGGATTGAAAGATGCAGATTTCAATTTGGATCTGGTAACAGATGCTGAAGAACTGAAAGCCAAAATCGAGGCAGATGCAGAGAATATTGATGTTTTGACAGATATTGAATTGGATAAGGACTTCACTTCCACATGGAATGCCAACAAGGATATCACTATCAAGTCTACCAGCGGTGCCAAACTGATTTTTGATGTGACAGACGGTGATGTCACATTCGGTGCTAGTGCAAAAGCTATCAATCTGGCTTGTGCCGTAGAAGTGAAAGGTGCAGATAACAAGTTCACTTTGGCATGCCCGAGTACAATAGACGGTGAGTTTGCAAATTCTACAAATGCAGTATTTGCAGAAAACGTAACAATTGGAGAAGAGGGTGAAGTAATCAACTCTGGTAGTTTAACTTTGACTGCTGCTAAGACTCTGACTGTATTGGGTACTGTGACCAATAATGCAGACAGTAAGATTAGTGTTCCTGCAACCGCATCATTCAACGTTGCCGGCAAAAACGCAAGTGTTGTCAATGATGGAGAATTGGAAAACTCCGGTGAGATGACAATTATCAAATATGCAGGAAATAGCGTTGTAAACAATGGCGTAGTTATCGTAGACCAAACAGGTACTTTTGTTGGTGACTTCGACCAGCCGATGACCGGTACTTTCTGGAAGAAAGCAGCTGACATCGCGGACTTGAAGACAGCCTTGAATGGAACATACTCAAAAATCATTTTAGCTGGAACATTTGACTTCAATGCTGAAGCAGCTGCTACCGTTCTGAATGCAGGTGACAAGGATATTGATTTTGCAGGTTCTATTACAATGCCAACTGCAGATGGCAACAAAGATTTCACACTGGAAACAACCGGGACTGTTACTATCAATACAGTAATTATATTAGGCAAACCTAAAGCACCAACAGCTCCGAAAGTAACTATCAAAGCTGGTGCAATGGAAGTAAATGACGATCTGACTGTAGACGCAACAGGCACTTTAGAGGTCACAGGTGATATTAATGCTCAAAATGCAATAGTTACGTTCAAGAAGGAATCTACTGTTTCATTTGATAATTTCAACAACAACGGTGGTGCAAGCCTTACATTGGAAAATGGTGCTAATGTAACTTATACAGGTAAGATTAATCTTATTCCTGCCAACTGATAGCTTGACTTTTATCGGATATAATAAATAACAAGAATAACCGATATCATAATAAAAAGGAAGGTGTGTCAATAAGAGTAATCTTTGGCACACCTTTTTATTAATACCCCGCCATACATAAACTTATGACCGCCTCTACCCTGAAATGGATTGCCCTAGTCTCCATGCTGGCAGATCACATAGGTTGTCTGCTGATACTTCTAGCCAAGTTGCCTGAAGCTCAAAGCAATCCGCAATTATGGCACGACAGCATTTTCTTCTTGCGCAGTATAGGACGCACAGCCTTCCCTGTATTTGCATTCTTGCTGGTGGAGGGGTTCCGCCACACACGTAGCCGGAAGCGGTATGCCGTACGGTTGGCAATCTTTGCTCTTGTCTCGGAGCTCCCGCACTACCTGTTTTTTAGTAAAATATACGCAACCGGAACTTATCAGCTGAACATAGGGTTTACGCTGCTGCTGCTCTTCTGCCTGATGTGCGGGTATAAAAGGATTGAGCTTTGGAATAACGGGAAAAACAGATATATGCGTTTCACCGCAGCCTGCATCCTGTTGGCAGCAACCTGCTTGGCAGTCCGCCAACTATCCATCGGGTACGGATATCCGGGCGTTTTACTTTGCACAATATTTTATGGAGTACGTCATAAAGTACTACAGCCCATACTGGGATATTTGACTATAGGCATACGCAGCATTTTTCGTGTCGGTTACCTGCTTCCGTTTGCCCTGCTTGCCTTCTATAATGAAAAGCCCGGGAAATACTATAAATCATTCTTTTACCTTTTCTATCCGGGGCATTTACTTGTATTATGGGGGATCTATCTGTGGGCGGCAGGATAACCAGGCATTCATTCACTCCATTAGTGACAACCTAAATCCGCATAATCATCAATAGGAAAAGAGGGGAATAAAACCAAGAGCCTTATTAGGCTCGGGCTGAACTATTTCAAGGCCTTCATGGCATTCGCAATCATTTTTGCCACCTTTGTTCTTTGAATCAAAGAATTGCAGCCATGAAAGCATTACCCTATGGAATATCCGACTTCTCCCGCCTGATACGGAAGGACTATTATTACGTGGACAAGACGCGGTTTATCGAAATGATAGAGCGTCAGCCTCCCTATCTGTTCCTGATCCGTCCGAACCGCTTTGGTAAGTCGCTTTTCCTTGCCATGCTGGAAACATATTACAGTATTGACTATGCTGAAGAATTTGAGGAACTTTTCGGAAAGGTATACATCGGTCAACATCCTACGGAAGAACACAACAAGTATCTCGTCTTGCGTTTCAACTTTTCCGAAGTGAAGGCGTGCCCGGAGGAGGTGGAACAGTCCTTCAATGACTATTGCAACCTTACCATGACAAAGTTTATTCGGCATTACGAGCCTGTTTTAGGACCGGATATTTGGAAGGATATACATCCGAACATGTCCTCCGGTTTGCTGCTGTCTTCCATTGCCTAATATATATCCCATAAGAAGTGTCCTCGCCTCTACCTGCTGACAGACGAGTACGACAAATTCACCAACACCATCCTTTCCTCATATGATACGAAACGCCATGAGGATGCCACACACGGTGAGGGCTTTATCCGCGTTTTTTTAATGTAGTGAAGGCTGCAACCTCCAATACAGATGCCGCTTTAGAACGCTTGTTTATTACAGGTGTCAGCCCCATTACGATGGACGACGTGACGAGCGGTTTCAATATCGGTACGAACATCAGCATACTGCCCCAGTTCAACAACATTATTGGATTCAGCGAAGATGAAGTGCGGGAAATGATTACTTATTACAAAGATGAAGACGCACTGCCGGAGGATGTTACGGTGGATGGACTGGTGGAAATAATGAAGCCGTGGTATGACAATTACTGTTTCTCGGAAGACCGCTTGGAGGAGCGTATGTTCAATTCGGACATGGCACTATACTTCCTGAACAGCTATCTGCAATTGGGGAAAGCACCTAAAATGATGGTTGACAGCAATATCCGTACAGATTACAACAAGTTGCGTCATTTGGTGCAGATAGACAAAACATTCGGAGCCAATGCTTCTGTCATCCAACAAATTATAGCGGAGGGCAGTGTCACAGCACAGATAGCCACTTCTTTTCCGGCTGAGAAGATGGCTGATACGGAGAATTTCAAGAGCCTGCTGTTCTACTTCGGGATGCTGTCCATACAGGGTGTCTATCGTGGGACTCCCGTTCTGGGTATTCCCAATCTGACTGTGCGCGAGCAGCTCTATACTTACCTGACGGAGGCCTACAGCAGGGCGTCCCTCTTTGACGTGGACATCAGCAGTCTTTCTTCCCTGGTCATGGGAATGGCTTATGATGGCGAGTGGGAGCTTGTCTTCCGTTTCTTCGCCCGCGAACTGGAACGTCAAAGTGCCATCCGTGAGTTCATTGACGGGGAGGCGCATATTAAAGGCTTCCTTCTGGCTTATCTGGGTTTGACGCAAGGATATGTCATTCTCCCCGAACACGAGTCTTCCAAAGGCTATGCCGACTTCTACATGATGCCTGACCTGCTGCACCAGCCGGATATTGCCTACAGCTATATTGTGGAGGTGAAATATGCCCGTCGTGATGCTTCTGATGCTGATATTGCTTTACTGAAGCGTGATGCGGCAGAGCAGTTGAGGCGTTATGCGGCGGATGAAAAGGTACTTCGCACCAAGGGGAACACCCGGCTGGGGCTGATTACGCTGGTGTTCAAGGGGTGGGAACTGGTGGTTCTGGAGAAGTTATAATATAATCATAAATAATTGTTGTCTTTCTGTAAGGGAGCGGGGTTTCATGCCTGCTCCCTTTTTCTTCATGTTACAGCATGATTCTTTCTATACTTCTATTATTGCGGACAACTTAATATTGGGGATTCAACAAATTATACATTAGGGGACCTGAATAATGCCTGAACCGGAGATTCTAGACCAGAATTACTTTACCCCAACGAACCGGTATTTGTTATCCGGTTGTAACTTCATTTCTTGTCATTGGTGCCTGGATATGGTGTCATTACTATTCTGTTTAATGAATGTTTTTTTGATTAATAGAATATCTTTGTTGTTGAAAATAAACGGGTTATAATAGTGCATTCTTACAAAATAAGGTGCTAAAAAGTAGTGTCAATTTACTTGGAGTTCTAAAACTGTTTATTTGATGATGGGTACGGAATGGGTTGTAGGTCAACATGTTCCCTCAGATTATCAGGTTTCAATAGATTCTTTTATTGGGATATTTAGCCCTTTTATTAAATAGATATCTCGCTGTATATCAACCAAATACATT
>NZ_QRKI01000019.1:113628-118576 GCF_003471885.1 Bacteroides sp. AM16-24 | reverse complement strand
CTAAAAAGTAGTGTCAATTTACTTGGAGGAGTAAAACTGCCTGTTGGGAAATGACCTCGGAATGGGCTGTAGTTCAGCATGTTCGCTCAGATTATCAGGTTTCAATAGATTCTTTTATTGGGATATTTAGCTCTTTTATAAAACCATTAACACTTTGTATATCAACAGAATACACTCACCATTTATTTAGGAAATTTGTTTTTTACTTTGCAGGCTGAAAATGCGGGTTTGCTATACCTATTATATATAGGAATGGCTAAGGTTCTTATATAATAAGCAGCCTGTCTTTGCGATGGGATAATAGGCAGCCAGCGGTAGCAGTAATTATCGTATTACCGGTTGATAATAAAGAGACAATTTTAATATTACTAACAATTTAAATTTTATGATTATGAAAGTAGAAAAGGAAATGAAGTATGAAGCTCCGGAAGTGGAAGTTCTGGAGGTGGAAGTGGAATTGGGATTTGCAAGCTCTCCTGATGGAGAAGACGCTCCGTTCTAAAGGAAAACAAGATTGTACTGATAGATAATGTACTAATAAACTAAGGTAATCAAAGAAAACAAAATTATTCTTTTTTATGAAAACGAACAAAATTTTACTATTTTCTCTTGCAGCTGCCATGATGGCAAGTTGTGCCGATGATGAGTTTACAACCAACAACGGCATCAACGGCAATGAGGGAGTGAGCGGCAAGCTGGTGGAAGCCGGTTTGTTAGGCGTTGGCCTCAATGAAGGCAATGCCGATACACGCGCTTATAATCCGGAAGGTAAATTCGTGTGGATGCCAGCGGCTTTAGAAAATGACGGTTCTTTAACAACGAACCGTTTGAACGCGAAAATCGGTTTGTGCTGGACTGGTGTTGCTAACGACGGATTCGGTGCTGTGGAAACTGCCGACCAAAAGGTTTATACTAATTACGAGTATGAACATGTGGGATGGTTGGACGTGAAAGCAAAGTCCCCCAAAGCAGATCCTTGCGATGCCAAGCTGCTATTGAATGGTGCTTATATCAAAGGCGAAGGTAAACCTGAAGCCAATTTTGAAGGTCTAGTATCTACAGAAGGTCGTTGGAATAAATATTACTACACAAAAACTACCGGCAAGTATTCAAGTAATTCAGAATGGGCAGGTAGAGAAGAAGAATATTCAGGCGATCTAGATTTGGCACGCGGTATATTCTCTACCAAAAATGCTTCGGTATTTGAAGGTGAGTATCTGGCTTACTATCCTTATACCAATGCCTTCACAAAAGGACAGATTGTAGCCAACGAACCTACTACGTTTACAGTAGACCAGACTGCCGACCGATATGCGGCAGCATCAGATGTTGCATTCAGCATCGGTTATATAGATAACTATGTGGGTGGAAACGCCGCATCCGGCATCAGTGCCAAGACGCTGAGTGGCTTCCTTATTGCTAAGTTGTATAATTATGCAACACAAGCACCTAATGCTAAAAACATCAAGACTGTCATCTTCTATTCAGAAGGACAAGGTATCTTGTACAAACAGGACTTGAATGCAAAAGCATGTGTGGATGCTTTGAAAGCCGGTGATTTGGGTGCAGGAACCAATTTGTATTATACAGCAAATCCGTTGTTCCATGAAACGACAAATGCCATTGTGGCTAATCTTTGCAAGACAGGCGAGAACGCTGCTGATAACTTCGTCGTTGAAGGAACTGCAGATGAGCCTACGGAAGCTGACGACTATGCTTGGATAGCGTTGCCTGTATTGCCTCAAAACATCAGTGACCTGAAGGTGATTTTGATTGACACTGACGACAAGAGTTGCGAGTTGTCTATGCCTACAGGTGCCGTTGCGCCAAATAAGGCTCTGATCAAGGAAATCAATTTGGCCGAGTGTGAATTTATTCCCGAATACTTAGTTGTGGACGAGGCTTCTTTCCTGTCTGCCATGAACAAGATAAAGGAAAAAGGTGCTACCGGTATAGCTGAAGATGCTAATAAGGTGAAACTGCTGAAAGACATTACGCTGACATTCGATGACACAAAGAATCCTGCTATTGCACCTTATGTAGGTAGCGGTAAATATACCGGTGAATACAACAGCCTGTTCTTCGACAAGAATATTAAGATTTATAGCGCATGCGGTGCTAAATTGACAGTGGCTGCCGATACCAAAATGCACATCAAAAACCTTGCAACTGCAGTTGTTACTTCCGCTACCCCGGTGTTGACTATTGACGTTCCTGTAGTAATTGAAGGCGCAGGCTGCTGCGGTGATAAAGTGGGCAAGTTGTCTATAGGTGGTGCACAAAGTATAGCACAACCGTGTACGGTAGTGATGACCAAGAATGTAGAAAACTATGGTACGCTGGTTTTAGGCAACAATGCAAAAGGCAATACAGAAGTCACTATCAAGGGAACTCTGACCAATAAGTATGATACTGATGCAGTAAACCGTTTGAAGACCACAGACGCTGCTACTGTATATCTGGTAGGTGGACATACAAGTGGAACTTCTGACATTACTATTCAGAAGGTTATCAACGAAAACAAGGTTTATTCTCGTGCTACGGCTGTGGATATTTGGACTGGTAATGATGTACAATGGTTTGCAAATAACAACGTCACTGCTGACAAACGTATTGTCACTGCTACCATCACAACTCTGGAAAACAAAGGACTCGTTGAGATTGGTGACCGTACATTAATCAATGTAAATACCAGTCTCAAAAATGAGATTGCCGTTTCTGTAATTGATATCATCGGTGATGGTCACTCCGCTACTGACGGTCGTCTTGACGTGAAGGGTACATCTGCCAATGAAGGTACTGTAGACAACAAGGGTGTAGTAAACTTCACTGGAAGCTCTTTGGATAACAACGGTCTGTTCATTGACCAGTTAAGCGGTCAGGTAGGCGGTAAGTTGGTAGACAACGGTACTGCTACCGGCACCACAACCAAGGTATATGGCGATAAGACCTATAGCACCGATCTTGGCAAAGCTGGTATCTATGTATCTCAGGTTGCTACGGTAGACCGTATGGCCTTCACTTTGAGCGACGTTGTGGAAGAACCTTCTACTGTCATTATTGAAATTCTGGGTTGCGACGAGCAATTCTATAACTTGGAGGATTTTGAAAAGAACATGGAGAACAAGGATGTATACATCAACGCTGACAAACAGATCGCATTCAAGTCATTTAATGCTGAAGGTGTTACTGAAAGTTGCTTCGGACATTGCGTAACAGTACTTGCCAACAATACTCTTCTTGTGACTGACGGTACACTGAAAACCATAAAAGATGTGAAGGTAGAGAAAGAAGGTATTTTCAACGTAAGAGCATCTAAGGATGGTAAAGAAGTGAAAGTAACCATCGGTCAAGATCTGATCAATGAGGGTACAACCAACCACACAGCCCAATTGCTGACTGTAAATAATGATCTGAAAAATACAGGTAAGTTCAAGAGTGACAGTGCGTTCGTTGTAATCAACGATGTAACGACAAGCGGTTCTGGCAGCGAATTCGACTCTAACGGTACACCGAATTCAGTGAAAGGTAATTTCACTCAAGATGGCGGTGAGGTGACCTTCGCAATGAAGACCACAACTCAGATTGACGGCACATTTGCTTGTCAGGCCGGTAAATTCGAGCGTGAGGGTCTGAATGGTGGCATCCAATACCGTGCAACAGTCAACGTAGGCGAATTGGGAGCTACAAATGGTACTACATCAACCGCATGGCCTACCCAGTACAAATAATTCCGATTGTTTGATTGATAAAGATAGTGTCCAAACGCACTACTAGACCGATACAGGCAGGGGAGGATATCTAATCAAAGGGTGTCCTCCCCTTTCTCTCTATATATGTAATCCAAATCATTTTGTCTTATGAGACGAATATATACTTATTTTTATGCTACAATCCTTTTATTGGTTCTCACCATATGCATTTCCTGCCGCAATCGGATTTCCTCTCCTTCAGTTTCACATAGGTTATCGTCAGCCGGCATCTGTTTCGCTGACACTGTACATGACTTTGGCATCATCCCCCTTTCGCAGCCCGTCGACTCCTTTGATTTTGTATTCCGTAACACAGAGCAAGGCATGTTGGTAGTATTGGGCGTAAAGGTTTCATGTCACTGTACTAGGGCTGTTTTTCCACACACTCCTATAGCCTCTGGACAGCAGTCGTACATCCGTGTCTTCTATGACGGACGAGGTCGTCGTCCCGAATATTTTAACAAGTCCGTGCAGGTCTATACCAATGCCCGTGCGGAGTGTATAACACTTAATATCATGGGCAGGCTGCAATAAGGCTATACGTTTTCAACTGTCATAAAATATTCCTCCTGTTATTTTTTTATGTGTTATCCATCAACGATATATCAATTCCTAGTAATTCACCTCTATTCAATTATATTTTTTTCCATTAACTGTCTATAGATTCACATATGTACAAGGGGGGATTCCGGGATAATCGATCTCATAGGAACCAATAATACCCTTGAGATAGAAAAAGTGGATTGCTTTTTTGGGAAAGATATAACTATTTCAATGTTTTCATGGTATTTGCTTTTTGTTTCTGAATCAAAGAATTATAGTTATGAAAACACTATCCTATGGAATATCAGACTTTTCTCGCTTGATACGGAAGAACTATTATTATGTAGACAAGACTCGCTATATCGAGCTTGATAGAGCACAACCACCTTATCTCTTTTTGATTCGCCCGCACCGATTCGGCAAGTCTCTCTTCATTGCCATGCTGGAAACATATTACAGTATTGACTACATTGAAGAATTGATGGGTTTATGGCATTTGCTGTTTCTTTTTTGCTGCCTTTATTTCCTGAATCAAAGAACTTCAGTCATGAGAGCATCATCCTGTGGAATATCCAACTTCTCCCTCCTGATGCGAAAGAACTATTATTATGTGAACAAAACCCGTTTCATCGGAGTGTTGAAGCATCAGAGCA
>NZ_QRKI01000019.1:0-113618 GCF_003471885.1 Bacteroides sp. AM16-24 | reverse complement strand
TTTATGATTATGAAAGTAGAAAAGGAAATGAAGTATGAGGCTCCGGAAGTGATGGTTCTGGAGATAGAAGTAGAATTAGGTTTTGCAGCAAGCCCAGTTCCTGGTGAAGATGGTGAACAAGCACCTGAATTATAAAAAGTAGCAATTGTAATTAAAGACAAATAAAATGAAAGCAAACAAAATTTTATTATTTACTCTCGCTTCTGCAATGTTTGCAGGCTGCTCCAATGACGAGTGGCAGAGCAATGAATATGCAGAAGGCTTGAAGAACGGGAAGTTGGTTTCTTCCGGTTTGTTGTCTATGAGTGTTGGCGCAGAAGCAGGCACACGCGCTCTCTCTCCTTTGGGCAATTTTGTATGGATGCCGGAAAGTGTGAATGAAAACGGTAATATCCTAGAAGATAGCAACCAGAAAATCGGTCTTTGTTGGACAGGTAGAAACATTGACGAGCCGGGCTATGGTGTCATTACCACAGAAGATGCCCTGACCGCCAATGTTTATTCTAACGTGAAGTTTGAACATGTGGGATGGTTGGATGTCAATGCCACAAAACCCAGCGGAGTGGAATGTGCAGAAGAAACTTTGGCAAATGGTGCTTACATCGTAGGTGAGGGTACTCCAGTAGCTGACTTTAGTGGTAGTTTGACGGGAGGCAGATACAACAAATATTATACAGAGGACAATAGAGCGACAGGCGCAAAAGGTGCTTACACTAAAACAGAACACGAGGAAAGTACTGGTGTGCTGAATTTGGGTAAGGGCTTATTCAAGACAGAGAATACTTCTGTATTTGCCGGTGAATATTTGGCTTACTATCCTTATACAGATAAATTCACCAAAGGCTCTATCATTGCAGAAGAACCCGTTGAATTTAACATCAATGTAGATGGTGATGCTTATGCAGCCACTTCTAAGTATGGGTTTGCCATCGGATATATCAGACAGTACAACGGTGGTATGGAGGCTTCGAAAGTTTCATCGAAGACACTGTCAGGTTTCTTCGGTGTGAAGTTGACGAACAGTGATGTTAATCAATCTAACAATATCAAAACCGTTATCTTCTATTCTCCGAAAACAGGTATCGTTTATAGCCAAATGCTGAACACCAAGGCTTGTGTGGCTGCATTGAAAGGACTTGACGCTGAAGGTCAGAGCGCAAGCTCAGCCGATCTGGGTAGCGGTTCTTCTCTCTTCGTAGGTGAGGGATTGACTAAAAATTCTGTATTCGTAAACCTGGAAGAAGGTGATAATAAATATGCTACTGTGACAAAAGATGAAATAGAGACAGTGGTTATCCCCGTTCTTCCGCAGACAATTGATGACCTGATGATTGTGCTGGTAAACGACAAAGACCAGACTTATACCATCACGAGTGAAGCAATTGCAGATGGCGTAAAAACTATCCAACCGAATAAGGCAAGCATCCATAGCATCGATTTAAAAGATGTTGTATTCAAGAATGAATACATGGTAGTGGACGAAGCTTCGTTTATAAGCGCAATGGCTAAGATTTATGCAAACGGTAGCGCAACTGATGTGAATACCATCCAGCTGCTGAACAACGTGAGACTGGAAAGCGTGAATGCAGAAAATTATGGTGATTTGAATTACATTGGTAATTTCCAAACCTTGTTCTTCAACAAGGACATCAACATCATAAGTGATTTTGACGCTACACTGACCATTGCCGAAGGACAGTACATCAACATTAAGAGTGACAACAACGATGCCAAACTGGACATTGATGTGGATGTCATCATTGAAGGTATGGGCTGCTGCGGCTTAGAAGTAGGCAAACTCGCTATTGGTGGTAAACAAGGAAAAATTGTCAAAGTTGACATGGAGAACGTAGTAAACCATGGTGCTTTGCTACTTGGTAATGTAACGGGCGATAATAGCGGAGCTGAAATCAATATTACCACTCTGGAAAACAAGTTCGACGAATATGCCGTCAGCAAGCAGAAGACAACCGATGCAGCCTGCCTCTTCTTACTGGGCGGAACGGCAACGGACGTCACAATTGGCACGCTGAACAACAACGGTACCATTCTTTCAAAAGCCATTACATTGGACGTATCATTGGAAACTGAATTGATGAATTTCCAAGCCACAGCTCCTGCTTATTCTGATCTTAAGAGCCGCATCATCAATACCAAAGTTACTACATTGGTAAACGAGACTTCCGAGAATAAGGGTGGTAAAATCAGCATTGAAGGCAATACCGAAATGTATGTAGAAAATCTGACCAACAAGAGTACTGATGCTTTGATTATTACCAAGAACATCAAGGATAATGAAGCATCCGACTTGGACGGTCGTCTGAGTGTGACCGGAAATTCTACCAATAACGGTATTATTGACAACAACGGTATCGTGAACTGGAACAAGCATTCCATGGAAAACAAAGGTTTGTTTATCGACCAGTTGAGTGGTCAGGTAGGTGGCTATCCGGTAATTAACGGTCAAGGTGATGGCAACAATATGACATATGAAGGCGTGATTTATGCTACAGATTTGAAAGTAAAAGGTATCTATGTATCTAAAGTGGCTTCTGCCGAAAGACTGAATTTTGCCCTGACAGACGCAGTGGAAGAACCTTCTACAAATGTTGTCGAAATTCTGGATATGGATGCTAAATACTATGATCTGTCTAAAGTTGACCCGAATAATAAGCTGCAAGACAAAGATGTGTATGTGGCTGCAGGAAAGCCTATCCTCTTTAAAGCTTTGGGTGCTGACAACAAAGGTGAAGAGAAGTACTTCGGTCACTGTGTGACTGTTCGCAGCGAAAGTAGCCTGCTTGTGAAAGACGGTGTGCTGAAAACTAAGGGTGACGTGAACGTAGAAGCTGAGGCTGAATTCACTGCTGATGTCAATTATACAGCCGAAAAGACTGAAGTAGAGATTGGAGGCAACCTGAACAATGAAGGTACAACAAATCACAAGGCAAATAAGATGACAGTGACTGAGGATTTAAACAATGCTACCGATGCTGAGTTTATCAGTGATCAGACGTTCAATGTGGTGGGCAACGTGCTAACTTCCGGAACGTTTGATTCTAATGGTTCTCCGAACACTGTGGGTGGGAACTTCACTCAGAAGGCTGGTGAGGTGACATTCGCCAACCAGACCACAACAGACATTGCTGGTCAATTCAGTTGTGAAGCTGGCATATTCACTCGTGAAGCATTGGGCACGAGCACTAATTTCCGTGCTACTGTAAACGTAGGAAGCTTGGGTGTTTTAACTGGAACCAACAATGGTGGCTGGCCTACAGTAAAAATCCAATAAACAAGATTGCACGCAGATTTTACGGATACAGGGGAATTTTTCCTGACCGCAAATTTACCGATAAAGAGAGGGAAGATATCCGGAAGGGAATATCTTCCCTCTCTTCCCTTTGAGGAGACGGATAGAATTCCTGCTTTGGAATGATGTATTTTGTTTATAATCAGTAAAAAATGCACTAAAAAGGCTGCAAGGGAATTGCAGCGACGTTGCAAAGAGGATTGTTTTATTCCTGATCTATAATTCCTTATCTTTCATCCTTCAACTTTAAATTCTTCTGTATAATATGAAACGAATATATACTTACCTTTATGTTACAGTTTTTCTGTTGCTTCTCGTTTTGTGCGCTTCCTGTCGCAATCGGACTTCCTCTCCTTCCGCTTCGCACAGGCTACCGTCAGCCGATATCTGTTTCACCGACACCGCACACGATTTTGGCGTCATCCCCCTTTCGCAGCCCGTCGACTCTTTCGATTTTGTATTTCGCAACACCGGCCGAGGTATGTTGGTGGTGCTGGGCATAAAAGCCTCATGTCACTGCACCAAGGCTGTTTTCCCCCGTACCCCCATAGCCTCCGGACAGCAGTCGCACATTCGTGTCTTCTACGACGGACGTGGTCGTCGTCCTGAATACTTTAACAAGTCCGTGCAAGTTTATACCAATGCCCCTTCGGAGTGCATAACACTTAATATCACGGGTAGGCTGCAATAAGACTATACATTTTCATCCCTTTCCTTTCTCACCTATTTCACTTAATTCATTACCCGGTTAGGAAAATATTTTTTCCCAGTTGGGAAAATAAAATTCTCCAGTTGGGAAAAAATAAGAGTCGACTTTTCGTTGGTGGAGTGCCGTTACACCGATACTATCTGAGTTGTGAAGGCGGACGATGGAGAAGATAGTTCGTCTGTTGCCCTTCGGATGAAGTATTTAACTAAAATTATTACGGAAAAATTTCCTTAATTACGAATGTCGTTGTACTTTTGTCGCAACTTTATAACACATATAAACAAAAAATTGAAGATTATGTCAAAAGTAACCGTAGTAGGTGCAGGTAACGTAGGTGCTACATGCGCTAATGTGTTGGCCTTTAATGAAGTGGCTGACGAAGTGGTAATGCTGGATGTTAAAGAAGGCGTTTCGGAAGGTAAGGCAATGGATATGATGCAGACTGCTCAATTGTTGGGTTTTGATACCACTATTGTAGGTTGCACCAACGATTATGAGAAGACTGCAAACTCTGACGTTATCGTTATCACATCAGGTATTCCCCGTAAGCCGGGTATGACTCGTGAAGAGTTGATCGGTGTAAATGCCGGTATCGTGAAAACTGTTGCAGAAAATGCATTGAAATATTCTCCCAACGCTATCCTTGTAGTTATTTCTAATCCGATGGATACAATGACTTATCTGGCATTGAAATCTTTGGGTCTGCCTAAGAACCGCGTTATCGGTATGGGTGGTGCTTTGGATAGCTCTCGTTTCAAATACTTCCTGTCTCAGGCTTTGGGTTGCAATGCAAACGAAGTAGAAGGTATGGTAATCGGTGGTCATGGTGATACAACTATGATTCCTTTGGCTCGTCTGGCTACATACAAAGGACAGCCGGTTAGCGCACTGTTGAGCGAAGAAAAATTGAGCGAAGTTGTTGCTTCTACTATGGTAGGTGGTGCAACTCTGACTAAGTTGCTGGGTACTTCCGCATGGTATGCGCCGGGTGCAGCAGGAGCTTATGTAGTTGAGTCTATCATTCACAACCAGAAGAAGATGATTCCTTGCTCTGTATTGCTGGAAGGCGAATATGGTGAATCTGATCTTTGTATCGGTGTTCCCGTTATCCTGGGCAAGAACGGTATTGAAAAAATCGTTGAACTGGAACTGACTGCTGACGAAAAAGAAAAATTTGCTGCCAGCGCTAAAGCTGTTCACGGAACCAACGCTGCATTGAAAGAGGTAGGTGCTCTCTAATTGGGAAAACTATTTCATACATAAATAAATTATTAGGGGGTTGATTCCATCAGGAATCAACCCCCTAATTTTGCCATGTATTCAATCTCAGAAGTAGTCTGATAATGTTATTTATCTTACATCCGCCCCCCACATCAATTTATTGCGAAGCGTATCAAAGAAAATATGATTGAAGCGCTTGATTACCTTAATACTGTAATCAGCCCGTGAGATTCGCAAGCGGGTTGTCTCTTTGCAGGATTCACTACGCCCGTCGATGGCAACCAGAAAATTGTGGCTGCGACTTTCAACATCAAGGGTGATTTCCCAATCATCACAAATGACGATAGGACGGACATTCAGGCTATGCGGAGCCACCGGAGTGATAGCGATCGTTTTGCTATGAGGCACGATAACCGGACCACCGACACTCAGCGAATAAGCTGTGGAACCGGTAGGGGTGGATACCACCAGCCCGTCCGCTTGATAAGTGGTGAGATGGGCCCCATTGATAGCAGTATGAATACTGATCATTGAAGAACTGTCGCGTTTCAATACAGCAATTTCATTGAGTGCATAAGGCGATTCCATCAATTTTTTATCATCACAATGTAATTGCAACACGCTGCGTTCTTCCACCTTGTAGTGGTTATTATAAATCTCATCGAAAGTCTCTTCCATCTCTTCCGGAGAAATGTCTGCCAGGAAACCGAGGCGGCCGGTATTGATGCCCAGAATGGGGATATTCTTTTTGCCTACCCGGCTGGCTGCTTTTAGGAACGTACCGTCGCCCCCGATACTGATGACCATATCTGCTGTAAAATCGTCTCCGTCAAAGAGTTCGGCGGAAGCGATAGTCATGTGCAGGTCGGAAGTCAGGAAGTTATAGAACTCCCTGCAAATGCAAAGCTGGGCATTACGCCGTTCCAGCAAGCGGAATAAAGTTTCCGCATGTGTTGATTTTTTGGCTTGGTAAGTATTTCCAAATATGGCAAATTTCATCGTCTGTACTTTCTTAATGAAATGCAAATATGGTGTTTTTTTCTCAGAACGCTGCCAATGTATCGCTATTATTTGTACATTTGCGGCAAACTATGATCCGAATTATGACTAGATTAAGTGTAAACATAAACAAGATTGCGACGTTGCGTAATGCGCGTGGAGGGGATGTACCTAATGTGGTGAAGGTAGCCTTGGATTGTGAAAGCTTCGGTGCGGAAGGAATTACCGTACATCCACGCCCTGATGAACGTCATATACGCCAGAGGGATGTGTATGATCTTCGCCCGTTGCTTCGTACTGAATTTAATATCGAAGGATATCCTGCCCCCGAATTTATTGACCTGGTATTGAAAGTGAAACCGCATCAGGTGACTCTGGTTCCGGATAGTCCGACTCAGCTGACTTCTAACGCAGGTTGGGATACCAAGCAGAATCTGGAATTTCTGACTGAAGTGCTCGATACATTTAATGATGCAGGCATCCGTACTTCCGTATTTGTATCGGCGGATGCGGAGATGATAGAGTATGCTGCCAAGGCTGGTGCCGACCGGGTGGAACTCTATACCGAACCCTATGCGACCGCTTATCCGCAGAATAAGGAAGCCGCCGTTGCTCCTTTTGTAGAGGCAGCCAAAGTGGCACGTAGTCTGGGGCTGGGGCTGAATGCCGGTCATGACCTGAGTTTGGTGAATCTGAATTATTTATATCAAAACATTCCATGGATGGATGAAGTCTCTATCGGACACTCGCTGATAAGCGATGCTCTGTATCTGGGATTGGAACGTACCATTCAGGAATATAAAAACTGTCTTCGTTGATGAATGTAATGTTGTTATTAGCCCAAGTGGCTCCGGCGCTGACCGATTCTATTGCGGGCGCCAATCCGGTATTGACTCCGGTAGCTGGTCCTGAAGAGATGAACTTATGGAGTATGGCTGTCAAGGGTGGTTGGATTATGATCGTTCTTGGCCTGCTGTCCATTCTTTGTTTCTACATCTTGTTCGAACGCAACTATGTGATCAGGAAAGCCGGCAAAGAGGACCCGATGTTCATGGATAAGATAAAGGATTATATCTTGGATGGAGAAATAAAAGCTGCCATAGCCTATTGCCGCAGCGTAAATACTCCGGCTGCCCGTATGATTGAGAAAGGTATCAGCCGTTTGGGACGTCCGGTGAATGATGTGCAGGCTGCCATTGAGAATGTGGGAAATATTGAGGTAGCGAAACTGGAAAAAGGATTGACGATTATGGCAACCATCTCCGGAGGTGCGCCGATGATTGGTTTCCTCGGTACGGTGACCGGTATGGTGCGTGCTTTTTACGAAATGGCCAATGCAGGCAACAACATCGATATCACATTGCTTTCGGGCGGTATCTACGAAGCTATGATCACTACGGTAGGTGGCTTGATCGTGGGTATTATTGCGATGTTTGCCTATAACTACCTCGTGACTCTGGTGGACGGCGTGGTGAATAAGATGGAGGCTAAGACCATGGCATTCATGGACCTCTTGAATGAACCCGCTTCCTAAGTAATTAATAATTAGTAATTAATAATTGAACTAAGCGTGTTACAACGTAGAGCTAAAATATCGCCCAATTTCAGTATGGCATCCATGACGGACGTCATCTTCCTGTTGCTGATCTTCTTTATGATCACGTCTACGGTTGTTTCGCCGAATGCTATCAAGGTGTTGCTTCCGCAGGGAAAACAGCAGACGTCGGCTAAGCCCTTGACGCGGGTTATTATCGATAAGGACCTGAATTTTTACGCGGCGTTTGGAAATGATAAGGAGCAGGCGATTTCTTTGGAAGAATTGACTCCTTTCCTGCAATCGTGCGCTGCGAAAGAACCGGAAATGTATGTGGCGCTTTATGCTGATGAAGCTGTGCCTTACCGGGAGATCGTGAAAGTGCTGAATATTGCCAATGAGAATAAGTTCAAGATGGTGCTGGCTACACGGCCGCCGGAAAGCAAATAAATGTACGATGGCTAAATTGTACATTGTAAATGGTTAAATAGTAAATGGCAATGGTGAATCCGAAGAAGAAAGGCAAATATATAGGAATAGTAGGTGCGTTGCTGGTACATGTAGCGTTCATTCTCCTGTTGATACTGGTGGGCTTCGCTTTGCCGGAGCAGCAGGATGAAGACGGTATGCCGGTAATGCTGGGTGAAGTGCCCAATGCATTTGGAAGTGCTGACCCTTCCCTGGTAAAAGTGGATGTGATGCCCGAGACCGTTGCTCCTAAAGTACAGGAGACGGTAGAACAGGAGATGCTTACACAGGAGGATGAAGAAACCGTTGTTATCAAGCCCAAAGCGGAACCTAAAAAGGAAGAAGTAAAGAAGAAGCCGGAAAAACCGGAGAAGACGGAAGCCGAGAAAGCGGAAGAAGCCCGGAAGTTGGCGGAAGCTAAAGCTGAGCGGGAACGCAGGGAGGCGGAAGAGGCTGCCCGCAAGAGGGTGGCAGGTGCCTTCGGAAAAGGAGCGCAAATGGGAAGCAAAGGTAAGACTGAGGGAACAGGTATCCAGGGAAGTCCCACCGGAAATGCACCGGAAGGTGCGTCGAGCGGAACGGGAGGTTATGGAACTTTTGACCTCGGCGGACGTTCTATAGGACAAGGAGGTTTGCCGCGTCCGACATATAACGTACAGGACGAGGGCAGAGTGGTGGTTACGATTACTGTGAATCCTGCGGGATATGTAATTGCTACCAGCATCAACCGACAGACCAATACCGTAAATCCTGCTTTGCGGAAAGCGGCTGAAGATGCTGCTAAGAAAGCGCGTTTCAATAAAGTAGAGGGTTTGAATAACCAGACAGGAACGATAACATATTACTTTAATCTAAAATAATAAGGAGAACAATTATGGGTACAGTTTATGTTTTTTTTGCAGACGGATTTGAAGAAGTGGAAGCTTTCACCTCTGTGGATGTAATGAGACGTGCAGGGCTGAACGTGGAAATGATTACGGTGACTCCCGATGAGATAGTAACTGGTGCACATGATGTACCGGTGCTTTGCGATAAGAATGTAGTGAACTGTGATTTTTATGACGCAGATTTAGTTCTTTTACCCGGTGGAATGCCTGGTGCAGCTACTTTGGAAAAGTGCCCGGAACTACGTAAACTGGTTTTAGACTTTGCAGAAAAGAATAAACCGATTGCTGCCATTTGTGCTGCTCCTATGATATTGGGTAAACTCGGCTTGCTGAAAGGCCGCAAGGCAACTTGCTATCCAGGCTTCGAACAATACCTGGAAGGTGCTGAATGTACCGGTGCTCCGGTGGAAAGAGACGGTAATATCATTACTGGAAAAGGACCGGGTGCTGCGATGGAATTTGCTCTGACGGTGGTAGATATGATGCTCGGAAAAGAGAAGGTACAGGAACTGAAAGAGGCAATGTGTGTTAATTGATTTATGGTTCAGTATGCTCTGATAGTTGCCGGTGGTAAAGGGTTGCGCATGGGAGGTGAACTTCCCAAACAATTTCTGCCTATAGGTGGAAAACCTGTTTTGATGCGTACTTTGGAAGCCTTTTATGACTACAATCCGGAGATACATATAATATTAGTGCTCCCGCATAGTCAGCAGTCTTATTGGAAGGAGCTATGTGCGGAGCATTCTTTTTCTTTGCCGCATACAGTAGCGGATGGAGGTGAAACCCGCTTTCATTCGGTAAAGAACGGATTGGCTCACGTTACTACTCCGGGATTGGTTGGTGTCCATGATGGGGTACGCCCGTTTGTTTCCCGGGAAGTCATAGCCCGCTGTTATGAATTGGCTGCCGAAAAAAAAGCGGTGATTCCCGTGACAGATGTGGTGGAGACTATACGCCATCTTAAAGGAGAAGAAAGTGTGACCGTCAGCCGGGATGAGTATAAATTGGTACAGACTCCCCAGGTGTTTGATGCCGATTTACTGAAACAGGCCTATGAACAACCTTATGCTTCTTTCTTTACGGACGACGCTTCTGTAGTGGAAGCGATGGGAGCATCTGTATACCTCGCGGCAGGTAATCGGGAAAACATTAAAATTACGACCCCCTTTGATTTGAAAATAGCCGCTGCTTTGTTGGATTCATGTTTGATTTAGCTTCTCGTGACATAAAATACCTGTCGGGTGTAGGGCCGCAACGTGCCTCAGTACTCAATAAGGAATTGAATATCTATTCCCTTCACGACTTATTGTATTATTTCCCCTATAAATATGTAGACCGTAGCCGTATCTATTATATCCATGAAATAGACGGTACGATGCCTTATATCCAGCTAAAAGGTGAAATCCTGGGCTTTGAGACGATTGGAGAAGGTAGGCAGCGCCGTCTGATTGCCCATTTCTCAGATGGTACGGGGATTGTGGATTTAGTCTGGTTTCAGGGAATTAAATTTCTCGTCGGTAAGTATAAGGTACATCAGGAATATATTGTATTTGGTAAACCCAGCGTCTTCAACGGACGGATCAACATTGCTCATCCGGATATCGATAATGCTTCGGAGTTGAAGCTCTCGACAATGGGATTGCAACCTTATTATAATACAACGGAGAAAATGAAGCGGAGTTCTCTCAATTCTCATGCAATTGAGAAGATGATGAGCGCCGTAGTGCAGCAACTCCACGAACCGTTGCCCGAAACGCTTTCTTCCGCTATATTGACAGAACATCATTTGATGCCGCTGACGGAAGCTTTGATGAATATCCATTTTCCGGCAAATCCGGAACTGCTCCGTAAAGCGCAATATCGTTTGAAGTTTGAAGAACTTTTTTATGTACAGTTGAATATTCTCCGCTATGCAAAAGATAGGCAACGGAAATACCGTGGATATGTATTTGAAACGGTGGGAGAGATATTCAATACTTTCTATGCCAAGAATCTGCCTTTCGAACTGACAGGTGCCCAGAAGCGTGTACTGAAAGAAATACGCCGGGATGTGGGCAGCGGTAAGCAAATGAATCGTCTGTTGCAGGGGGATGTAGGTAGTGGGAAAACGCTGGTGGCACTGATGAGTATGCTGATAGCGTTGGATAATGGTTATCAGGCTTGTATGATGGCGCCTACCGAAATCCTGGCTAACCAGCATTTTGAAACAATCCGCGAGCTATTGTACGGAATGGATATACGTGTGGAATTGCTGACCGGCTCTGTGAAAGGAAAGAAGCGGGAAGCCATTCTCACCGGTCTGTTAACGGGAGATGTGCGAATACTGATCGGTACGCATGCCGTGATAGAAGATACCGTGAATTTCTCTTCACTGGGATTGGTAGTGATAGATGAACAGCACCGTTTCGGTGTGGCACAACGCGCACGTTTATGGACTAAGAATGTGCAGCCGCCCCATGTGCTAGTCATGACAGCTACCCCTATTCCGCGTACGCTGGCCATGACATTATACGGTGATCTCGATGTCTCTGTCATTGATGAACTGCCGCCGGGACGTAAACCTATTGTGACTATTCATAAATATGATGCGCACCGTGTAAGCTTGTACCAATCCGTTCATAGACAGATTGCAGAGGGCAGACAGGTGTATATTGTATATCCTTTGATTAAGGAAAGTGAGAAAATAGACTTAAAGAATCTGGAAGAAGGCTACCTTCATATTTGTGAGGAATTCCCGGATTGTAGAGTCTGCAAAGTGCATGGCAAGATGAAAGCGGTTGAGAAAGATGCACAGATGCAGCTTTTTGTTTCGGGCGAAGCACAGATAATGGTAGCGACTACAGTGATTGAGGTAGGTGTAAATGTACCGAATGCTTCCGTGATGATTATTGAGAATGCAGAGCGCTTCGGGTTGTCGCAACTCCATCAGTTGCGTGGTCGTGTAGGTCGTGGAGCGGAACAGTCTTATTGTATTTTAGTGACCGGATACAAGTTGGTCGAGGAAACCCGCAAGCGCCTGGAAATTATGGTGCGGACAAATGACGGCTTTGAAATCGCTGAAGCCGATCTGAAGCTACGAGGTCCCGGTGATTTGGAAGGCACACAGCAAAGCGGCATTGCCTTCGACTTGAAAATTGCCGATATAGCACGTGACGGACAGTTGCTGCAATATGTGCGCAATGTTGCTGAAGAAGTGGTGGATGCTGATCCTACCGGTATTCGTCCGGAGAATGAAATCCTGTGGCGACAGTTGAAAGCACTTCGGAAAACTAACGTTAACTGGGCTTCCATTAGTTGAATAACGGTTAAACATACACTTTATTTACATTTTTATGTTGTAAAACATGTTGGCTCTTATCTTGCCGATATACAGGGAGTTAGGAACAGTTTTAATATATACCTTTTAGTTCCTTACCGAAAAAATAGTTAAGAACAGCCTTTTCATTTAGAGAAGAAATACTACCTTTGGGAGAATTTTTTAAAAGAATGACGAAACGGAATGAATTTCAATTGCATTAAAACGATCCTAATAGCTGCGACGGCAATGGTCAGCCTGAATTCTTTTTCTCAGGATTTGATTGCCCGACAAGCCCCCATCGACAGGAAACTAAAGAGCGTTGACTCGTTGGCTTTACAGAAACAGATACGTGCTGAACAATCTGCTTATCCAGGTCTAAGTCTATATCCGACTTGGAACAATGAGTATGTACAAGCTTATGGCGATGCTATCGTTCCTGAAAGCTATAAAGTAGACCTGACAGGTTTCTGTATGCCTACCACGCATACGAAGATTACCGATGTATTCGGTTATCGCCCCAGAAGACGCAGAATGCACTATGGCTTGGATGTTAAAGTATTCATCGGTGATACGATTCGAGCTGCTTTCGATGGTAAAGTACGTGTAGTAAAGAACCAAGGACGCCGTGGCTATGGTAAGTATATCGTTATTCGTCATGACAATGGACTGGAAACAGTTTATGGGCACTTGTCCAAACAGATCGTAGAAATTAATCAATTGGTTAAAGCCGGAGAGCCTATCGCTTTAGGTGGCAATACCGGACGTTCTACCGGTTCGCATCTTCACTTTGAAACCCGCTTCCTGGGAATTCCTATCAACCCTGCTTTAATGTTCGACTTTGAAAAGCAGGATATTGTTGCTGATCATTATACTTTCACTAAAACAAAGACTTCAAAAGGAACGGCTCGTAGCATGGCTTCCGGTGAAGGTTTGTTCTATAAAGTGAAGAGTGGCGATACATTGTCTAAGATTGCATCCCGCCAGGGAGTATCTATTGACAAGCTTTGTCAGTTGAATCGTATTACACGGAAAACAATCTTACGTCCGGGACAGGTATTACGTTGTTCGTAAGATATCAATAAACCCATAAAGGAGAGGGCACTTTAATATAATTTAGAGTGCCCTCTTTTCTTTTTTCTTTAATTATTCCTACCTTTGCAACCAATTTGTAAAGAAATGAAAGATACCAAACAACAATTTGAGCATGTCATAGCCATCTGTCGTGATTTGTTCTCCAAGAAACTACATGATTACGGTCCGGCATGGCGTATTCTCCGTCCGGCTTCCGTGACTGACCAGATATTTATTAAAGCCAATCGTATCAGGAGTATTGAAACCAAAGGAGTGACGTTGGTGGACGAAGGAATACGTTCCGAGTTCATTGCGATTATCAACTATGGCATTATCGGATTGATACAGCTGGAACTGGGATATGCGGAATCAGCCGATATCACGAATGAAGAAGCAATGGCATTGTATGACAAATACGCTAAAACTTCATTGGATCTAATGCTTGCTAAGAATCATGATTACGATGAGGCATGGCGCAGCATGCGTGTCAGTTCATATACTGATCTGATATTGATGAAAATCTACCGTACGAAACAGATTGAAAGCCTGTCGGGACAGACTTTGGTTTCGGAAGGAGTAGATGCTAATTATATGGACATGATTAATTATTCCGTATTCGGTTTGATTAAGATTGAATTTGGAGACTAAGCAGAAACATATAATATGGAAGAGCTGGGTGAATGTTTGCCGTTTTTTACTGGCGGCGGTATTCATCTTTTCCGGCTTTGTGAAGGCTGTCGATCCGTTAGGCTCTTTTTATAAGATTCAGGATTATCTGACGGCTTTCGGAATGGCCGCATGGTTTCCTACATATTTGCAGTTACTGTTTGCCATCGTATTGTCGGCTTTGGAATTCTCAGTGGGAGTATTCCTGTTCTTCGGTATACGGCGGAGGTTTGCTACGACTCTGGCACTGTTGTTGATGATCGTGATGACACCGCTGACACTGTATCTGGCATTAGCGAATCCGGTGGCTGATTGTGGTTGTTTCGGTGATGCATGGGTGTTGACAAACTGGGAAACGTTCGGCAAGAATGTAGTATTGCTTATTGCAGCCGTATCTGTCTTCAAAGGTGGAAAACAAATCATCCGCTTTATTACGGCAAAAATGGCATGGATGGTTTCCATGTATACGTTTTTTTTCGTGTTTGTGCTTTCGTTCTATTGCCTGGACAATCTGCCCATTCTTGATTTCCGTCCTTATAAGGTCGGAAAGAATATCAAAGAAGGTATGGAAATCCCCGAAGGAGCAAAACCCAGTGTGTTTGAGAGCAAGTTCATTCTGGAGAAAGACGGGAAAAAGCAGGAGTTTACACTGGATAACTACCCGGACAGCACATGGACGTTTGTTGAAACACGTACGGTGTTGAAGGAAAAAGGATACGAACCTCCGATTCATGACTTCTCTATTGTGAGTCTGGAAACCGGAGAGGATTTGACCGATAGCATTTTATCAGATAAGGGATACACATTCCTGTTGGTAGCTCATCGTATTGAAGGAGCTGACGATAGCGATATAGACCTTATTAATGAGATCTATGATTACAGTGTGGAGCATGGTTATGGCTTTTATGCCCTGACTTCTTCGCCAGAGGAACAAATAGAATTGTGGCGTGACAAGACCGGAGCGGAATATCCTTTCTGCCAGATGGACGACATCACTTTGAAGACCATTATCCGTTCCAATCCCGGACTGATGCTGATAAAGGATGGCGTTATTCTGAATAAGTGGAGTGATAACAGTTTGCCGGATGAATATGTGTTGACGGATAGCTTGGATAAACTGGAACTCGGTCAGCAGAAACAAGAAAGTGATTTGCGCACGATTGGTTACGTTCTTTTGTGGTTTATCATTCCGTTGCTGATGGTTATCGGCGTGGATATTCTGGTTGTGAAGCGCAGGGAAAGAAAGAGAGAGAAAAATAAAGAGCTTCCTCAGCCATAAATCACAAATTATAAATAGTAAATACATTAACCCTTTTAATAAATAAAAAACAAAATGAGAAAAAACATTGTTGCAGGAAACTGGAAAATGAACAAAACCCTTCAGGAGGGTATTGCTCTTGCAAAAGAACTGAATGAAGTATTGGCTAACGAAAAGCCTAACTGTGATGTAATCATCTGTACTCCTTTTATCCATCTGGCATCGGTTACTCCGTTGGTAGACCCCGCTAAGATTGGCGTAGGTGCTGAAAACTGTGCTGACAAAGAATCAGGTGCTTACACTGGTGAAGTTTCAGCTGCTATGGTTGCTTCTACAGGTGCTAAATATGTAATCCTGGGTCACTCAGAACGTCGTGCTTACTATGGCGAAACAGTTGCCATCCTGGAAGAAAAAGTAAAATTGGCTTTGGCTAACGGCCTGACTCCGATCTTCTGTATCGGTGAGGTGCTGGAAGAACGCGAGGCTAACAAGCAGAATGAAGTAGTTGCCGCTCAGTTGGCTTCTGTATTCTCTCTGTCTGCTGAAGATTTCTCTAAGATCGTATTGGCTTACGAACCGGTTTGGGCTATCGGTACAGGTAAAACTGCTACTCCCGACCAGGCTCAGGAAATCCACGCTTTCATCCGTTCACTGATTGCTGACAAGTATGGTAAGGAAGTTGCTGACAACTGTTCTATCCTTTACGGTGGTAGCGCTAAACCGTCTAACGCAAAGGAATTGTTCGCTAATCCTGACGTTGATGGTGGCTTGATCGGTGGTGCAGCTCTGAAGGCAGCAGACTTCAAAGGTATCATTGATGCTTTTAACTAATAGATAATGGAAGACTGATAATTGATAACCGGTGAAGTGCCGTTTGTCGGTTATCAGTCTCTATAATCATATTATCAATCGTCTATTATTTTATTATTCATTATGAAGAAGCTTGGTTTACTTTTAATTGCATGCTTTGCTTTCGCCGCTTTTGCTTCGGCGCAGAATAACATTGTGAAGAGTCTGGAACGCAATGTGCCGGGACAGGGTAAGGTAACCATCCATCAGGATGCCCGCATCGAGGCCTTGATAGGTCAGGAATATATCCCCAATGGAACGGAAAACAGAGTGCTTAAAAGTCAGGGTTACCGCGTACAGGTGTATGCCGGAAACAATACCAGTAGAGCCAAGAATGAAGCTCACTCAGTGGGCTCACGAATCAAAGAATATTTCCCGGAGCTTTCTGTTTATACCTCTTTCCACTCTCCCCGCTGGCTGTGCCGTGTAGGAGACTTCCGCAGTATTGAAGAAGCGGATGCCATGATGCGCCAGTTGCGTGCTACAGGCGTATTCAAAGAAGTTTCTATTGTGAAAGAGCAGATAAACATACCGCTTTAAGTTTATAAGTTGTTCAGTTTTTGAGTTGTACTGAAACTCGGAAACTTAAAAACTCAAATATATGTTAGGAAAAGAAGAAATCGTATCTCCTGCACTGGATGAACTGAAAGAACACTATCAGCGTATTATAACTTTATTGGGCGAAGATGCCGAACGCGAAGGACTACTGAAAACCCCCGAACGCGTAGCGAAAGCTATGCTGAGTTTGACAAAAGGCTATTTCATGGACCCGCACGAAGTGCTCCGCTCTGCCAAGTTCAAGGAAGAATACAGTCAGATGGTGATTGTGAAAGACATTGATTTCTTCTCACTTTGCGAACACCACATGCTTCCGTTCTACGGAAAAGCACATGTGGCCTATATCCCCAACGGTTACATTACGGGGCTGAGCAAGATTGCCCGTGTAGTGGATATCTTCTCCCACCGTCTTCAGGTGCAGGAACGCATGACGCTCCAGATTAAAGAATGCATCCAGGAAACACTGAATCCCCTGGGCGTAATGGTGGTTGTGGAAGCCAAGCACATGTGTATGCAGATGCGTGGAGTTGAAAAACAGAATTCCATAACGACCACTTCTGATTTTACAGGTGGTTTCAATCAGGCAAAGACTCGTGAAGAGTTTATGAACCTCATTCGTCAGAATTCATTCACATAACAATCCCAGACCTTATTTCATGAAAGGAAACTGCAGTTCCCATGAAGGGGGACTGTCGTACCCATTAAAGGAAACGCGCGTTCCCTTTAGGGGGAAACTATCGTTTCTGTATGAGGAAACTGTCGTTCCCATTAGGGGGAACTGTCGTTTCTGCATAAGGAAACTATCGTTCTCATTAGGAGTAAGGTGATTTAACCGAGTACAACTCTGTCTCCCAGTCGTTTGGCCATAATACTTTTGATCTCACGCAGTTCTGAGTAGCGTTTCATGATAGAGGTACATTGTTCTTCATCATTGGCTACGGCAGGGTCTTGTAGGGCATACATCATGTGTTTCATTTCTTCACTGATGATGGCGAACTTGAAATTAATCATGAGTGTAGGTACCAATTCAAATAGGCGTTCCTCGTCGGTCACTAACCTTTGGGCTTTGGAATGATATTTGCTCAGTTGGTAACGGTCTGCAATCAACTCTGTACTTAGTTTGCTGATGATAGGGTTGGGATGCGCCAGGAAATACCGTTCTGCAGTGAAGCCTTCATTGTGTATATGCTCTGCCGCTTCCGTCAACATCTGCCTGTGCAGCGGGTTGTGGAAAGCCAGTTCGTCCTCCTTCAAGTCATTGACTACGTATTCCGTTACCGTAATAGGAATTTCTTTCCCTTCCTCATCGGGAACGTTGCACAATACTTTCTCTCCGTAGCGTACTACCATTTGCAAGATAAGGCGCTCGTATTTGTAGAATTCCTGTCCTTCTTTCCCTTCCTGCGGGATATAAGATACGTATTCGGCAGCTTCCGCTGGGAGCGGTGCACCACCGTCAGGTATTTCTCCATCCATGGGATAAGGAGGCATGTCTTCAGGGTAGGGTGGTTGCATACCGTCGGGAAGCGGTGCTTGTGCAGCGTCGCGGGCTGCATTATTCTTTCTTGTTTCCCGGTTTCTTTGTTCCGCCTGCTTCTCAGCCTGCGTTTCGCGTCGTTTGGCAACTTCCGAAACCAGCAGCTTGTCTTCTACACGAAGCAGCTGGCTACATTCTTTAATATATACATCGCGGACGATTGCCTCAGGAATAATAGATATACTTTGTACAAGATTACCGATTAACTCAGCACGCTTGATGGGATCTTTTCCTGCATCTTCCAGTAGAAGATTGGTTTTGAAACGTATAAAGTCTGTTTCATTATATTGTATGAATTTCTGGAATTCTGTAGCATTGTGCTTGCGGGCGAAGGAGTCCGGATCTTCCCCGTCGGGAAGTAGGCAAACCTTGATATTCATTCCTTCTTCCAGCAGCATGTCGATACCGCGGAGAGAAGCCTTGATACCTGCCACGTCACCGTCATAGAGTACCGTAATGTTATTGGTGAAGCGGTGAATGAGCTTAATTTGCCCCGGAGTCAGTGCCGTACCCGAAGAAGCTACCACATTCTCGACACCTGACTGATGCATGGAAATAACGTCCGTGTATCCTTCCACCAAGAAGCAGCGGTCTTGTTTTACAATCGCCTGTTTGGCAAAATAAATGCCATACAACTCATTACTCTTATGATAGATTTCCGATTCGGGAGAATTGACATATTTTACCTTGACTCCCTTCGTCGCACTGCTAAGCACGCGCCCGCCGAAAGCGACCACCTTACCGGAAAGTGTGTGTACCGGAAAAATAACGCGTCCCCAAAAGCGGTCACGTAAGCGGTGATCGTCCGTTTCGTAGCAAAGCCCTGTCTTGACAAGATATTCTTTCTTGAATCCCTTCTTGATGGCTTCTTGAGCCATGGCATCGTGACTTTCTGTGCAATAGCCTAACTGGAACTTTTCGATGATATCATCCCGGAAACCACGATTGCGGAAGTATGCCATACCAATGCTACGTCCGTCCACATGGTTTTTAAGTATATTTTGGAAGTAATCACGTGCAAAGTTGTTCACGATGAACAGGCTTTCACGCTCGCTCTGCATCAGCTTCTCTTCGCTGGACAGTTCGCGCTCCTTGATTTCGATACCGTATTTCTTTGCCAGATATTTCAGAGCTTCGGGGTAACTCATCTGCTCGTGCTCCATAATGAAGTGCACCGCATTGCCACCCTTACCGCAGGAAAAGCATTTGCACAACCCTTTGGAAGGCGACACGTAGAAAGATGGCGTCTTGTCATCATGGAACGGACACAAGCCTACATAATTCACACCTCGCTTGCGCAACGTAACGAAGTCCGATACAATGTCTACAATCTGTGCGGCATCCAGAATTCTGTCTATGGTAGGTTGGTCTATCATTGGATAATTGTTTTTGCGAATGCAAAGATAAAAAAAATCCCTCGTTGAGGACGAGGGAACCTAATGTTTTCACAACGGAATAATCCTTATTGTGATTTGCTTCATTTTAGTGTAACAAGGTTATATCTAAACAGGATTTATACGGAATTGAATAAAGAAAAGTTTTTTCTTTATAGGGATAAGTATAATAAAGTGAGAAAAATTTTGCTGGGAACAGGAAAATTGTAACTTTGAAGAAAAATAAAAGCTCTACGGAATACGCAGAGCTAAGATGTCTTCGGCTTATAGCCTTATTGTGAAAAGTCTTTCACTTTAAGTATCTTGACTACAAAGATAAAAAAGAATAAGATAATAACAAAATAAAAAGAGAAAAATATATGGCAAGAGTTTTAGGACTTGATTTAGGTACAGCTTCTATCGGCTATAGTCTACGTGACACAGACAAAGGAACAAACATTACGGAACAATTGGTGAGGTTTGGTTCCATTATCTTTCAAAAAGGAGTTGGGAACAGTAAAACTGGAGAATTTTCGTATGCTGCAGAACGGACAAAACACCGTGCTTCGAGACGGCTTTACCAAGCTCGGAGATATCGTATTTGGGAAACACTTGCAACTCTTATTGAATTTGGTTTTTGCCCATTGTCTATTGAAGATTTGGATAGATGGAGAGTCTATGATAAGGCAAGGAATTTGAAACGCCGATACCCGGTTGATGCTGCTAATTTTGAACAATGGGTGCGATTGGATTTTGATGGTGATGGGAAATCGGATTATTCAAGTCCTTATCAGTTGCGGGAAGAGTTGGCAATCGTACAACTGGATTTCTCGCAAGAGATCAACCGTTTTAAACTGGGACGTGCTTTATATCATATAGCTCAACGGCGCGGTTTTAAAAGCAGTAAAGGGGAGACTTTAAAAGAACAGGAAGATGCTGTAAAAGATGATATAGCAAATGAAATGAGTTTAGAATCTGTTTCATTAAAAAAGTCAGAAGAAAGGAAGTCTAAGGATTTGGCTAGTTATATGGAAGAGAATGCTCTGCATACTGTAGGTTGTGCCTTTGCCCAATTGGAGAGAGAAGGTGTTCGTGTGCGGGCAAGTAAATATCAGGCTGTGCGTTCTCAATATAAAGAAGAGATAAAATATATATTTGAGTTTCAAAATGGTTTGGACATAGATGGAGATTTCTTCAAACGTATATATAGCGACAGAAAAGATGGGTGCATTTTTTACAAGCGTCCCTTGCGCTCTCAAAAAGGATTGGTGGGAAAATGTACGTTAGAACCTGCAAAGTCTCGCTGTCCAATTAGTCATCCTGAATTTGAAAAGTTTCGTGCATTTGCATTCATTAATAATATTCAATATCGAAGGACTACTGAAGATGAATGGCTGAATCTTACTGCTGAACAGAAACTAAAACTTTATAATGATAAGTTCCTTCAGGCAAAGCCTAGTTTTAAGTTCGAAGCTATTCGTAAGTGGATTGAAAAAGAGATTGGATTATTGCAAGATTACCATTTGTCTAAAGAGAAGAGAACCATTAATTATAGCGATAGAACGAATGTTACTGGTTGTCCTATTTCCGGAAGAATGAAGGCTCTTTTAGGTGAGAAATGGGAAGAATACAAGCAACAATCAGATAAAATACGAAAAAATAAAAATGGTAAAGAGCATGTTGTTTCCTATATGATGGAAGATATATGGCATGTCTGTTTTTCGTATGATGATGAAGAGGCTGTATCAGAATTTGCCAAATCATTGAAATTCGACGATAAACAAGTAAAACAGTTTCTAAATCTTTGGATAGCCATTCCTCAAGGGTATGCAATGTTAAGTCTAAAGGCTATTCGTAATATAAATAGGTTCTTAGTGCCGAAGAGAGATAATCCTTTATATAAAGGTCATATTTATACAGAAGCTGCACTACTTGGTAAAATGCCTGAGATTTTAGGAGAAAAGCAATGGGCGGATAACGAAAAGAGTATATTGGGAGCTATTAATGGATGGATAAACCAAAACCGAGAAGAAAAACGTATTTTGAATATTGTTAATAATCTGATTTCTGCCTATAAATCACTAGAATATGCAGAACAGTTTGCCTACAAAAATATAGAGTATCAATTAGATGACTCAGATAAGGAAGATATTGAGAAATATACGATTGAAGCATTTGGGCAAAAATCATGGGAAAAGGAAACACAAGAAATGAAAGATAAGGTTCTAAAAGATGTTGAAAGGATGTATCAGCAATTCTTTTTCACATCCAAGCGCGATTATTTTCGGCTACCAAAACTGGGAGATACTATAAAATTGTATCTGTCTAACAATTTTCCTGAGTTCTACTGCGCTAATAGTTTTGTTGAATCTCAAACTGGTTTACAGTGCCGTTGTGCTGCTTGTAAGAAGTTGAATAAATTATATCATCCGTCAATGGTTGAATTTTATAAACCGGCTAATGAACAAGAATTTGAATATGATGGTGTTATGCTGTCGAAAAAATTATTGGCAAATCCGGTAATTGGTGCGTTTAAGAACCCAATGGCTATGCGGACTTTACATCAATTACGTAATTTCATCAATTATTTCATCAAAGAGGGTCTTGTTGAAGAAGATACGCGAATTGTCGTTGAAACTGCACGCGATTTGAACGATGCCAACATGCGATGGGCAATTGAAGAATATCAGCGTGAAAGAGAAAAGGAGAATAAAGCGATTCTTGAAGCAATCAAAGAGTTAAAAGGTGAAGAGAAAAATAATGATGATATAGATAAAGCACGTTTGCTTATTGAGCAGAATCCTGAATACTTGTTTAATAAAGACAGATATGAAGTAGAAAGTGGAGATGATACAAACAATAAGAAAAAGAAAGCAGTGGGAAAAGCAACTGATTTTTTATATAAGAAAGATGTGGCTAAATATCGTTTGTGGTTAGAGCAAGGGATGCAATGTATCTATACAGGTAAAACAATTAGTATTTCCGAGTTATTTGATGAAAATAAGACAGATTTTGAGCATACTATACCCAGAAGTAAGTCTTTTGATAGCTCATTAGCGAATTTGACCGTATGCGATGCTTATTACAATCGTCATATAAAAAAGAATTGCATACCGACAGAATTGCCCAACTATGAAGAAATAGAACATCGTTTGCAACCTTGGAAAAAGAAAGTGGAACAACTGAAAAATAATGTAGAGTTTTGGAGACAGAAATCAAAACAGGCTCAGACTAAAGATGCAAAAGATAAGGCCATTCGGCAGAAGCATTTGTGGCAGATGGAATTAGATTACTGGCAAGATAAATTGTCGCGTTTCACCATGACAGAAGTGACCAGCGGCTTTAAACATAGTCAACTGAATGACACAAGGCTGATTACTAAGTATGCATATCACTATTTAAAATCTGTATTTAGTAAGGTCGAAGTCCAGAAAGGTTTGGTAACTGCTGATTTTCGTAAGATGCTTGGTGTACAGTCTGCTGATGAAAAAAAAGACCGCAATAAACATTCACATCACGCCATTGATGCTACAATTCTTTCGTTGATACCTGTAGCAGCTAAACGGGATAAGATCTTGGAGCTTTTTTATAAGATACAAGAAGAAAAGAAACTTAATTTCAATACTGAATATTGGGAGAAAGAATTGCAAAAAGAAATTCGCTCTTGTCAAATTGGGAACATTTCTTCTTTACCTGACTATATAGAGGAGAATATTTTAATTAATCATATTTCAAAAGATCAGACTTTAGTACCGGCAAAACGTAAAATGCGGACAAGAGGGAAAGTTATTTGGCAGAGAGATGAAGATGGACAAATTTGTATGGATAAGGATGGATATAAAATGCCAAAACATTGGATAAAAGGGGATTGCATTAGAGGAAAGCTGCATGGGGATTCTTTCTATGGTGCTATTAAACAATCCAAAAAGAAAGGTGAAAAAGATTATCTAACTTCATATGAAGATATTTCGTATGTTATTCGTAGGGAATTGAAATATAAGAAAACACCTACAGATAAGGGCTTTAAAGATTTAGATGATTTGCATCTGTCTATTGTTGATGAGGGTTTATTTAATATAATTAAGCAGCAATGTGATGGAAAATCTTTCAAAGAGGCATGTGATGACGGTTTTTATATGCTGAATAGAGATGGATATAAAGTGAATAAAATCAGACATATAAGATGTTATACCTCTGTAAAGAAACCTTTATCCATTAAACGACAATCATATCTATCTGATAAGGAATACAAACAATCTTATTATGCTGAAGTCGGTGATTTATATGCAATGTGTAAATATTGCAATGCAGATAAAACAAAAGTACGGTATGAAGTAATAAACCTGTTTGATATAACTGAGAATAGGAGATATGGTTATAACATAGCAGAAGTATTGGAAGATGATAAGAAAAAAGAAAAATACTATTTAGTCGCAGTTTTACAAGCAGGCAAACAAGTAATCCTTTATAAAAATGATGATGAACTTGAAAGCATAATAGAGATGTCTAATGATAAATTGTCAGATCGATTATATGTTATTAGTGGATTTGAGAGCCCTTATAGAATTATACTTAAGAAACATATATGTGCAAAGTCTGACAGTGAATTAGGAAGAGGAGAGTCTATAAAATCATTTAATGAACTTCCGGATAAAATTAGACAGAGTGTTAATGCTACAAATTATCTTCTAGAAGATATTGATTTTTATATTTCTCCAGATGGTTTAATAACATTTAAAAACGACTAATGAGCAATATTGAATTCTTCCGAAAATGAAAATCTGTTTTGTATGAAATGTAGAGAAGCAGTTTCTCATTTGTTGATATAGTAGAGGCGTTAACTGATAGTGTGTCTATATACAATCTCTGAATGAAATTTTGACTTTGACCGGGGGTAAATTGTATCTCAGTTAAATGATGGTAGAGGATGGGAAAAGGAAAAGACTTGAGTAAAGTGAGGTTAGATACATCTCTTCAAGTCTTTTTAGATGAAGAATAGCTTTAATTGCCTTTTGAAGCGGATAGTGAATAAGTAACTTAAAAACAGAATACTATGATTAAAAAAACGCTTTATTTTGGTAATCCTGTTTATTTATCTTTGAAGAATGCACAGTTAGTAATCAAGTTACCGGAGGTTGTGAAGAGCGACGTTTTACCTAAAGGTTTCAAACAACAGTCAGAGATAACTAAACCAATAGAGGATCTTGGTGTAGTAGTGCTGGATAATAAGCAGATAACTATTACTTCGGGAGTATTAGAAGCGTTACTTGAAAACAATTGTGCTATCATAACTTGCGACAGCAAGAGTATGCCGGTTGGTTTAATGCTTCCTTTATATGGAAATACCACACAAAATGAACGGTTTCGTCAACAGTTGGATGCTTCTCTTCCTTTGACAAAGCAGTTGTGGCAACAGACTATAAGAATAAAGATTGAAAATCAAGCAGCTGTATTGAAAAAATGTGCAGGTGAAGAAGTAAAGTGTATGGCTATATGGGCTGCTGATGTGAAAAGTGGAGATTCTGATAATCTGGAAGCACGTGCAGCTGCCTATTATTGGAAAAACTTGTTTAAGATAAAGGGATTTACAAGAGACAGAGAAGGGATTTCACCTAATAATTTGCTAAATTATGGATATGCGATTCTTAGGGCTGTTGTTGCGCGTGGATTAGTTGCCAGTGGACTTTTACCTACATTAGGCATACATCATCATAATAGATACAATGCTTATTGTTTAGCTGACGATATTATGGAGCCATATCGACCTTATGTTGATGAGTTGGTCTATAAGATATTGCAAGAGGGGATGAATTGTGATGAATTGACAAAAGGTTTAAAAGCTCGGTTACTTACTATTCCTACATTAGAAGTTGCTATCTCAGGCAAACGCAGTCCTTTGATGGTTGCAGTGGGACAGACTACTGCATCTCTATATAAATGCTTTAGTGGTGAACTACGTAGAATAATATATCCGGAAATGTGAGATGAACCGATTTAGTGAATATCGTATTATGTGGGTACTTGTATTATTTGATTTGCCTACTGACACAAAGAAGGATAAGAAGGCATATGTAGATTTTAAGAAAAATCTGCAGAAAGATGGCTTTACTATGTTTCAGTTTTCTATTTATGTTCGTCATTGTGCAAGTAGTGAGAATGCGGAGGTTCATGTAAAAAGAGTTAAGTCTTTCTTGCCTGAGTATGGGCAGGTTGGAATTATGTGTATTACAGATAAGCAATTTGGGAGTATAGAGTTATTTTATGGGAAAAAGTCTTTGGATATAAATACCCCTGGTCAACAATTAGAACTTTTTTAGAAAAAGAAAATCCCGCTTAAATGCGGGATTTTTAATTGAAAACAGTTTTGTTTTTGCAATTCTAAAACTATAGATAATGTATTGGATACCAGTGATTAATATGGAATATACTGTTTCCAATGGTTCAAAGATACTTAAATGAAAGCAGACCACAACTTGTTGCTGCTGATTATTTAACCAGTTTTAACTGTTTCCAATGGTTCAAAGATACTTAAATGAAAGCAGACCACAACTTGATTCAGGGTGCTGAAGAAAAGCTGAAGACTGTTTCCAATGGTTCAAAGATACTTAAATGAAAGCAGACCACAACCGTTTCCTTTAAAAGCGTCCACGACGTGGAACTGTTTCCAATGGTTCAAAGATACTTAAATGAAAGCAGACCACAACGTAGGTTCAAGTCCTACACGGAGAGCAAAAACTGTTTCCAATGGTTCAAAGATACTTAAAATGAAAGCAGACCACAACCCCTTAACCAGTATAATGAACTGACCATGGGTAGTGTAAAATAAACTGTGTCACGCATTATTTTTCTCTATAAAACTCATCGGTCGGGGAACGGCCAAGCGCCAAGGGGCGGGCCCCCGTCCCGACGAGCGTAAAATTACAATAAATTAAATCGCTCTCCAAACTTTATGGCTAATTGTTGTGAGATTGTATCCCAGTTAGCCAGTGGCATGGTCCACTTCTTCCGTATGTTACGGTATGCAAGATAAACCAGTTTTTCAAGGGCTGTATCCGATGGGAACACACACTTGCTTTTTGTTACCTTACGGATCTGTCTGTGATAACCTTCAACGGTATTTGTGGTATATATAAGTTTACGTATTGCCGGAGTATATTGGAAGTATTCAGACAGCTTATCCCAGTTCTCCTGCCAGGACCTGATAACGATAGGATATTGTTCACCCCATTTTCCATCCAGTTTAAGAAGTTCATTCTCTGCAGATTCTTTATTTACAGCCTGTTAGACGCATTTTAAATCCTTAAGGAATTCCTTCTGATTTTTGGAGCCTACATACTTGATGGAATTACGTATCTGATGTAGTATACAAAGCTGTACGGCAGTGTTGGGATAAACACTTTGAATGGCTTCAGGAAAACCTTTCAAACCATCTATACTGGCTATGAGAATATCTTCCACTCCACGATTCTGAAGATCTGTCAGAACGCTAAGCCAGAAGTTGGTACCTTCATTTTTAGATATATACATACCGAGAAGCTCTTTGTGACCGTCCTTGTTAATACCTAATACATTATAGATTGCACGGGATACTGCACAACCGCGTTCATCTATCACTTTATAGTGAATGGCATCCATCCAGACTATTGGATACACTGAATCCAGCATACGGGATTTCCATGCCTTTATTTCCGGAAGTACACGGTCGGTAATGGCGCTGATTGTATCTGCAGAAACACGATTCCCAAGATTTTCTTCCATCCAATCACTGATTTCCCGGGTGCTGTTTCCAAGGGCATAAAGACCAATTATACGGTCTGCAACCCCTTCAGCAAGAATAGTCTCGCGTTTCTTGATAAACTGGGGTTCAAAACTTGAATTACGGTCACGAGGGGTAGAGACTGTGACCTCGCCCAATGGAGTCTGGACCTGCTTCTGCATTTTACCATTACGGCGATTACCAAATTGGCGTTCTTCATCTGTAAGATGTGCGTCCATCTCACCTTCCAAGGCTGCATTCAAGATACTTTCCAATAAAGGAGCAAAAGCACCATCTTTACCTAACAAAGGCTTGCCAGCTTTTAGCTGTTCAATGGCCTTGTTCTTGATACTCTCAAAATCAAATTCTTCTTTCATACAAAAAAACTGTGTTAGCAAAGTTAATATTTTATTTCTTTTCTTTGCTGACACAGTTTAATTTACAGCCTCTGAACCAGGACTGTTTCCAATGGTTCAAAGATACTTAAATGAAAGCAGACCACAACAGCAATTGTAGCGATTCTTCAAAGTTAATGACTGTTTCCAATGGTTCTACTTAAATAGAAGTCAGTTACAATATGGTTCTAGCAAAACAAACACAGAGTCATTTACAATAATTCAAATAGAGTAGTATACGAGAATTTCATATCATTCCTGCCAATATTTGACTATTTTCAATAATTTTAGAAATAAGTATGCCCCTACCTAATCCTAAATATCATCACCTCTCTTTATTAACAAATTGAAGAGAGAAGCCCCATTTCCTTTTTCGTACCCCTCCTCTCTTCAATCCCTTAATCTCACCTATCTATTTTATCTTTTCCCTAATCTTCGTCAGATACTGCTTCATTCCTTCCGCATCCTTCGTACTGATAATTTCCAGCAAATTCTTCAGCTCCAGACGAATATTTTCCACTTGCGAGGGAGTGCGCGGGTTGAAAAGAATTTCCTGAAGCAAGTAATCATCCTCACTCAGTAAACCCTTAGCAATAGCCATGTGCTTCTTGAACGTAGTACCCGGAGCCTCCTGATGCTTCATCACCGCTGCAAAAACAAACGTAGAGACAAAAGGAATAGACAGAGAATAAGCTACCGTCTCATCATGCTCATCGAAAGTATATTCGAAGATATTGAGGCGGAGCGTCTGGTAAAGGTCCTTGAAGAAAATTTTTCCCAGGTGGTCACCTTCACTGATGATGATAGCATTCTCGCTGCTCAGATTACTAAGGCTGGCAAATGTAGGGCCAAACATCGGATGCGACGATACATAACGGAAACCACTTTCCTCATAGAATTTCTTCAATCCTGTCTTCACCGAGGCGATATCACTGATGATACAATCCTTGGGCAGCACGGGCAGCACCTTGCGGAATGCATCCAATGTATATTTCACCGTGGCGGCATTGATTACCAACTCCGGTTCGAAGTCCTTTATCTCTTCCAGCGTGGTGAAACGATACGTGTTGTAGACAAAACGCAGCTGGTGCGGATTCACGTCGAACACTGCCGTTTCATGTTGGAAACTTAGAATATCTGTAAAGAAAGAGCCCATCTTGCCGGCTCCGAGTATTAAAATACGCATAAATCTAATGTTATTAGCTACAAGTTACGAGTTACAAGCTACGAGTGTCCTGCGGTATGATGGCGCAGCTACTCGTAGCCTGTAGCTTGTCACTTATTAATTATTTCCATTTGTTGCCTCACACTCTCCTCGTGTATCAGCTCGAATACCTTCTTGATAAATTCGGAATCCACGCCAAGGAGCACGCCTTGTGAACCGCGTTTGTCCAGAATTTCATTGTAACGTTCCGTTTGCAGGATCGTCATATCGTGCTCTTTCTTGAACGTACCGATTTCACGTGCCACACGCATACGCTTGGCAAGTTCCTGCATCAGGTTGTTGTCGCACTCGTCAATCTGTTTGCGCAGTTCGCTGAGGTTCTCCGTAGTCTGTGTCTCCTTACGAATGACGAGCAGGTTCAGGATGTAATCCAGTACGTCCGGAGTCACTTGCTGCGAAGCATCGCTCCATGCACAATCCGGGTTGCAGTGGCTTTCGATAATCAGACCGTTGAAGCCGAGATCCATTGCCTGCTGACAAAGCGGAGCTATCAGTTCGCGTTTTCCGCCTATATGGCTGGGGTCGCAGATAATCGGCAGGTTGGGGATGCGGCGACGCAACTCGATGGGGATATGCCATTGCGGCAGGTTGCGGTACAACTTCTTGTCGTAGCTGCTGAAACCGCGGTGGATGGCTGCCAGACGTTTCAGACCGGCATTGTTGATACGCTCTAGGGCACCGATCCAGAGTTCCAGATCCGGGTTTACCGGGTTTTTCACAAACACAGGAATATCCACACCCTTCAGTGCATCGGCAATTTCCTGCATGGCAAACGGGTTGGCAGTGGTGCGTGCGCCAATCCAAAGGATATCGATACCTGCTTTCAGACACTCGTATACATGCTTCGAAGTGGCTACTTCGGTAGCCACGTACATACCGGTTTCTTTCTTCACCTCTTTCAGCCATGCTAGACCGTCTACGCCTACACCTTCGAAACCACCCGGTTTGGTACGCGGTTTCCAGATTCCTGCACGGAATATCTTCATTCCCTTTTCGGCCAGTTGCTTGGCGGTGCACATTACTTGTTCTTCTGTCTCGGCGCTGCAAGGACCTGCAATTACCATGGGACGTTTGTCCTCAATACCCGGCAGCAAAATCGATTCTAATTCAAGTTCCATATTCTTTTATTTTTGTTCAATTATATTTTTATTGTATAGATATTTCTCTGTATCTCCTGAACCCTCTACAACCCCCGTTGATAAAGCCTTTCAAACGTGTTAATAAATACAGGCCTCGTTTTTTTCAAACGTTGCCCTTATTCTTTAAAAACGTCGGGCACGTTTTTTTAAACGGTGAGTGGCTTGTGTTACAGGACTTCTTTTTTGTAAACATATTACTTCATCTCCCTGATGCGTTTCAGTGCCTCTTCCAATTTATGGTCTTTGCAGCAAAGCGAGATGCGGATATACCGTTTTCCGTTACTTCCGAAGATGAATCCCGGAGTGATGAACACGCGTGCGTTGTGCAACACCGTTTCAGTCAGTTCTTCCACGTCGGCGCAGCTATCGGGAATTTTCCCCCAAAGGAACATACCCACCTGTTTTTCGTCATACGTACATCCCAGTGCGTGCATGATTTCTCCTGCCAGATGGCGGCGGTTGCGGTAGTTCTTGTTATTTCCGTCGTACCATTCCTGTTCGGCTTCCAAGGCGTTGGCGGCTGCCAGTTGCATGGCGCGGAACATACCGCTGTCAATGTTGCTCTTCACTTTCAATATCCATTGCACAAAGTCAGCGTTGCTTGCCAGCATACCGATACGCCAGCCCGGCATATTGTGGCTCTTGCTCATGGAGTTGAACTCGATGCAACACTCCTTGGCACCCGGTACGCTGAGGATGCTGAGGGGGTGGTCGTTCAGGATGAAGCTGTACGGGTTATCGTTTACAATTACGATGTCCTTACGGTGTGCGAAGTCCACCAGTTTTGCATAAAGTTCCGGGGTGGCGTTGGCTCCGGTCGGCATGTTCGGATAGTTGGTCCACATCAACTTTACGCGGCTCATATCCATCTTTTCCAGTTCGTCGAAGTCGGGCATCCAGCCGTTTTCCTCTTTCAGGTTGTAGTTGATGACTTCCGCGCCCAGTATCTTGCTCAGTGAGGTGTAAGTGGGGTAGCCCGGATTGGGAACCAATACCTGTTCGCCCGGATTGACGAAAGCGAGTGTGACGTGCAGGATACCTTCTTTCGAGCCGATGAGCGGTTGTATTTCAGTATTGGGATTCAACTCCACGCCGTACCATTTCTTATACCAGGTGGCAAAGCTGCGGCGAAGTTCGGGGATACCGACATAAGGCATATAGCCATGTCCATCTGGGTTTTGTGCTTCGCGACATAAGGTTTGTATGGTTGCTTCCGAGGGAGGCATGTCGGGGCTGCCGATTCCGAGGCTGATTACGTCTTTTCCTTCGGCATTCATTTGTGCCACCTCTTTCAACTTCTTGGAGAAGTAGTATTCGCTCACGCTGGCCAACCGGTCGGCGGGCTTGATCTTAGATGTTTGATTTTCCGTCTGCATATTCGCCTAATATTTTAAGTTCTTTGGTTAGCGGTGTGATGGCCGCGATGGATTGTTTATATCTCAGTATGTTGTCGAAAACGACGTCTACGTAAAATTGGTATTCCCATTCCCGCCCGATGATGGGCAGCGACTGTATCTTGGTCAGGTTGATGCTGTAGAATGAAAGGATGGACAGCACTTGCGAGAGGCTCCCTTCTGTGTGGGGCAGTGTGAATACCATGCTTGCCTTGTTGGTTTCCGGGTGTGGATGGCGGTGTATCTCGTCCACCTGCCAAGGGTCGGCAACTACCAGAAAACGGGTGAAGTTGTGCTTGTTTGTTTCGATGCCTTCCTGCAACACCTTCATGCCGTAACGCTCGGCAGCGGCTTTGGAGCAGATGGCGGCGTGTCCTTTCAGGTTCTCCCGCTTGATGATTTCGGCGCTGAGGGCGGTGTCTTCCGCTTCCACTACTTTCATTTTCGGGTGCTGGGCAAGGAACTCGCGGCATTGCATCAGTGCGATGGGGTGGGAGTTGACTTCCGTCAGATCGTTCCAGTCCTCATCGGGCAGGCAGACAAAGCTGTGTGATATGCGTAGTTTGTATTCGCCTATGATTTGTGTGCCGCTTTGCCGCAGCAACTCATTGTTGTGCAACAGGCTGCCTGCAATGGTATTCTCTATCGCCAACATTCCTATGGTCTTGCTGTCCTTCTTCACGGCTGCAAACACGTCCTCAAAAGTAGCGCAACAGATTAACTCTATTTCTTCTCCTTCGAAGTACTTGTGTGCGGCGATGTCGTGATACGACCCTAATGTTCCTTGAATGGCTATTTTCTTCATACTGTTTCTTTAAAAAAAAATCCCGCTTCCATACAATGGAGCGGGATTTAAGTATATTACTTTAGTTCTCTACTCAGTTCTTAAGCATCACTGTCACTTGATACATACAAACTCCCGCTCTACTTTCTGGCTAAAGTAAAAGTAAAAAAAGAAGTAATATGCATAAGTAAACAAATTCATACTTTCGTTTTCTTTTTGATTCTTAATTCGTGGCAAAAGTAATACTTTTCTTTTATATGCAAACAAAAAACGATCTTTTTTTTATTTGAAGCTTCATTTTATTGACTTGCTTATATAATTAAGGTGGAACCTATAGTCCTAGTACATTCGGTTGTCTTTCGTTAGACTGGTTGCCATATTGTCCGTTGAAGGCTTGAACTTCTTTCGGATTTAGTTCCAATGCTATCTTTGTGTCCTCAACCGAACCATCTTTGTCGCCATTCAGCAACTTGGCACGTCCGCGTTCGTGGTAGGCTTGCGCAAAATTAGGGTTCAGTTCAATAGCTTCATCAAAGAGGGCGATAGCTTCCGGAAGTTTCTTTTGCTCAATATAGAGTTGTCCCAGATAGAGGAAACCTTGCTCATTGAAGGGATTCAGTTCAGTCACGTGACAATAATCGGCTTCTGCCGCTCCGGCGTCACCGGTGGCTTCTTTGATTTTGCCGCGTAGCAAGAGGGTGCTTTCGTCATCTGCATCTTGTGCCAATATAGCGTCAATGTCCTCCATGGCTTCATTATACTGCTTCATCTTGGTTAATGCTTCGGCACGTAGGAGGCGTGCTTCGGTGAAATCATCTTTCAGAACGATGGCTTTGGTGAGGTGGGCGATGCTCATAATGCCATCATCCATTCCTTGCTTGGCCCTTCCCAGAAGATAGTGCGCCATGGCGTTGCCTTCTTCTATTTCAATAGCTTTCTGTGCGGCTTCGGTCATGGCCTGATAATCTTCTTGCAGGTAGCATACATTGGCAAGGGTGAGGAAGGTGGAAGTATGTTCCGGTTCCAGTTTCGCCATACGTTCCAAAAGCTCATGTGCTTCGCTGAGGGCATTTGTCTGGGTGTAAACCTGGCTCAGATAACTCATGGTTTCAAAGTCATCCTGGATGGCCAAGGCTTCGGTGAAACATTTAATGGCGTAGTCCGGACGTCCCATGCGCTGTGCACGCATGCCGTCATACTTGAAAATTTCAAAGTTCTTCTGCTCGTTTTTCTGTTTTTCAGTTTCCGGCTTGTCTTGTTTGCCGGAGAAGAAAGATTTAAAGAATCCCATAATTATGTATGTCTTTGATATTTTGTTTCTATTCTTTTGCAAACTTAAAGAAATTCTCCGGAATATACGAATAAAAAGAAAAAATCAATGAAAAACGAATTACCGTACCTGATCCGATCATAAACCGAACATGAATTGGAATTCGTCGTATGAGACTTGATATACTTTTATAAATCCGGCGGCTCTTTCGCCTTCGAATTCGGTGCATGCATCGACACAATAGCAATTGTTGGAATTTGGCGAGAACAAACCCTCATAAGGTATGATATTATTTAGAAACAGTTTGGGTTTGCATAAAAAATTAGTCTTTATACCAAGAACTTTGTCGAAAAAGAGAAAAACATCTCCTAATATGTTGATGGTATCATTTAAAATTTGTTCTTTTGCGCCACATTTATCAAAATAAAAATAATCATCTTCTAAAAACACAAGAATGAAAAAGACTCTTATGAAGTGGGCCCTTCTTCTCGTATGCATGGCTGTGACAATGCCTGCAATGGCTCAGTTTAATGTGAAAGCATTGAAAGGTGCAGTAAAAGCCGTTAAAGCGGTGACTTTAACAGATGCTCAAATGACGGAGTATGTGAAAGAATACATCGACTGGATGGATACTCACAATCAGGTGTGTGCGGACGACAATGAGTACACTATCCGCTTGAAGAAGCTGACTGACGGCTTGACGGATGTGGAAGGAATTCCCTTGAATTTTAAAGTTTATTATGTGATAGACGTCAATGCCTTTGCGTGTGCAGATGGTAGTGTACGTATCTTTTCTTCTTTGATGGACATTATGAGTGACGATGAATTGCTTGGTGTTATCGGTCACGAAGTGGGGCATGTGGCACACAAGGACTCTAAGAATGGCTTCCGCACAGCATTGCTGACTTCTGCCTTGAAAGACGGTATTTCTTCGCAAGGCGGTACGGCTGCTAAACTGACAGATTCTCAGTTGGGCGATTTGGGTGAAGCTTTGGTGAACTCCACTTACTCACAGAAGCAGGAACGCAGTGCCGACGATTACGGCTACGAGTTCTTGAAGAGTCATGGCAAGAACCCTTGGGCGATGGCTTTGTCTTTCCAGAAGTTGAAGAAATTGCAGGAAGAAGCCGGTGCACAGAAAAGTAGTAAGCTGAATCAACTGTTCTCTACTCATCCTGATTTGGATGCCCGTATCCAGCGTATGGAAGAACGCGCAACCAACGAAGGTATTGAGAAACCGACAGTAACGGAATAATTCTTATTGATATATAAGGAGAAGGGCGTGCAATTTACTGTACGCCCTTTCTTATGCCCTCAGGCTTATGATGCCGTTCACCGTCTTCAGATCTCCTTCTTCCAGCAACTCCCGGATGCATTGAGAGATGATTTCTTTGTCTGCTTCTATTTGTGAGGCAATATCGGCAGGTGTCAGAGGTTGCTTGCGAAGCAATTCTTTAATTTCTTCTTTTATTTGTTGGGGGGAAAGCTCGGGAGTTTCGGCACGGTGGCTGAGGCAGACATCGCATATTCCGCAGTTATGTTCATTCTTCTCACCGAAATACCGTAGAAGCATACGGCTGCGGCAAACGGTTTCGGTCGTTACATAATCTACCATTGCTTGAATGCGGGCTTCATAGCGTTCCTTACGCTCCTCGTATATACTGCGGGAGATTTGCAGATGTTGCCTGTCTACGCGTTCGCGTGTGTATATGATATAAGGTGTTTTTTTATGTGGGATATAGTCGATGATACGCATCTTGGATAGGCGTATCAGCAAGTCGTACACCCGTTGTCGCGTTAATCCGCTACGTACGGCAAGTGAATTCTCGTTGATAAAAGTGTAATCCGTGAATACTCCAGTGTAAGAGCGCAGAACGATTTGGATAAGTTTATCCATATCCTCTCCCAGTTCGCGTAATTTATATAGTTCATCACGGCGCACAGTGAAATAAAGGCGGGAGGCATTGTCCTGTTCGTCGGTATATTCCAGATATCCTGCTTGCGTCAGAATCTTCAATGCACTGTCGGCAGGCACAGGGAAGTATTTGAACTTCCGGCAAAAGTCTTCCAGATTGAACTCTCTGATACATCCCAAACCGTCTCCCATTGCCATTTGGTAATAATATTGCAGATGTTCGTACACCTGTTTGATGTAGTCTTTCTCCGGAAAGGTGTCCGGGATACGTTTATGAAGGGTGACTTTGTCCGATTTGGCATAGAGTATTACGGCATACGCTTTGTTGCCGTCACGTCCTGCACGTCCTGCTTCCTGGAAATAGGCTTCGGGAGAGTCCGGTAAATCGAGGTGGATTACGATACGTACATCGGGCTTGTCGATCCCCATGCCGAAAGCGTTGGTAGCAACCATTACACGACTCTCGCCTGTTTGCCAGCGATGCTGACGTATATCCTTGGTGGCATCATCCAGACCGGCGTGGTAGAAGTCGGCGGTAATCTCTTCGTTAATTAAAAGTTCGGTGATTTCTTTGGTTCGCCGACGATTGCGTACATAAATAATGGCGCTACCCGGCATACGGCGCAGGATGTGAAGAAGTTCTCCGGTCTTATTTTCTGTTTTGCGGACTATGTAGGCAAGGTTCTTCCGTTCGAAACTCATACGGAAAACATTTTCTTGCCGGAAGCACAGCCGTGCCTGGATATCCTTCACGACTTCCGGGGTAGCGGTTGCAGTCAGTGCCAGCACAGGGACACCGGGTAGGAGATCACGTATTTCGGCTATTTTCAGATAGGCAGGACGGAAATCATATCCCCATTGTGATATGCAATGGCTCTCGTCAACGGTTATCATACTGACGTTCATTTTCCGTAGCTTGGTGCGGAAGATTTCCGTATCCAACCGTTCGGGCGATATATACAAGAATTTGTAATTGCCGAAAATACAGTTTTCCAGTGTGACGATAATCTCTTGCCGGGACATTCCGGAGTAGATGGCAAGTGCTTTGATTCCTCTTTTTTTCAGGTTCTGCACTTGGTCTTTCATCAGAGAAATCAGGGGAGTGATAACTATGCAAAGTCCCTCTCTGGCAAGTGCAGGCACCTGGAATGTGATGGACTTTCCACCGCCCGTAGGCATCAGTCCCAAGGTGTCTCTGCCTTCGCCAATACTATTGATGATGTCTTCCTGTATGCCTCGGAAGTTGTCATATCCCCAGTATTGCTTTAAGATTTCCTTATACATAGAAGTGAAGAGTGAAAAACGAAGAATGAAGAATTAGCTATGCTATTATCCGTATGGTAATTCTTCATTCTTCATTTAATTAGGTTGAATATCCTCTATCTGCAACTGTACCTCGCCCCGTTTATGGGTATTCTCTTCAATGGTGTAGCAGATATCAAACGAACGCTTGGTTTTGATGAAACGTACATGTGAACTTTGTCCGAAGGCAATGCCGTTCATTACATTATTCGATTTGTTGTCTACCAGTTCCAGCTTGATATGTTCCTGATCGCGTCCCACTACTTTACTAGTGCCGTAATCATAAACATTATGTGTGCAGAATATCGGCTTCGGATTATCCGGACCATAAGGATTGAACTTCTTCAGGTCACTAAAAAATTTCGGAGAAATATCCCTGAAATCTATCTCTGCATCAATATTTATGACTGCACTTGTCTGTTCCGGTAGGATGTTCTGTGAAACGAATTCCTCGAAGCGTTCGGTAAAGGCGGGAACATTCTCCACTTTCATCGAAAGACCGGCTGCATAGGTATGGCCACCGAAATTTTCCAGCAGATCACGACAATATTCAATCGCCTTATACACGTCAAAACCAGATACGGAACGGGCGGAACCTGTTGCCATATCATCCGTACGGGTCAGTACTACCGCGGGGCGATAATAAATCTCCGTCAGGCGGGAGGCAACGATACCGATAACACCTTTGTGCCAATCCTCGTTGTATAACACGATGGAGCGGCGGTCTGCCAGTCCTTCCAGGTCAGCTACAATCTGGTTGGCTTCCTCGGTCATGGTCTTATCGAGGTCTTTCCGGGTTTCATTGTATTGATTGATTTGATTGGCTTTTTCCAAAGCCATGGAGAAATCTTTCTCTGTCAGCAGGTCGACAGCTTCTTTTCCGTTTTGGATACGTCCGGAGGCATTGATGCGTGGGCCTATCTTGAACACGATGTCGCTGACGGTAATATCCTTTTCCGTCAGTCCGCATACGTCGATGATCGCTTTCAAGCCTACACTGGGATTACTGTTCAATTGCTTCAATCCATGGAAAGCAAGTATCCGGTTTTCTCCCATGATGGGAACAATGTCCGAGGCGATGCTTACGGCAACCAAGTCGAGCAGTGGAATGAGGTGATGGAACTCAATGCCATTGCTGATGGCAAATGCCTGCATAAATTTAAAGCCTACGCCGCAACCGGAAAGGTGCTCGTAAGGATACGTATTATCTAAACGCTTGGCGTTCAGGATAGCGGCGGCAGGTGGAAGTACATCGTCGGGCACATGATGGTCGCAGATGATGAAGTCAATGCCTTTTTCTTTGGCATAGGTGATCTCCTCTACAGCTTTGATGCCGCAATCCAGTACGATAATCAATCCTACACCGGTTTCCGCGGCATAGTCTACCCCTTTGGTAGATACCCCGTAGCCTTCGTTGTAGCGGTCGGGGATGTAATAGTCAATGTTCGAATAGAACTGTTGAATAAACTTGTAGACCAATGCCACTGCAGTAGTACCGTCTACATCATAGTCACCATAAATCAGAATACGCTCTTTCTTTCCCATTGCCTTATTAAGGCGTTCCACGGCCACATCCATGTCTTTCATCAGGAATGGGTCGTGCAAGTCGGGCAATTGCGGGCGGAAAAACTTCTTGGCATCCTGTGCCTTCGTTATTCCCCGCTGCACCAATAATCCGCTAAGAATCGGGCTAATCCCTAATTCTTGGGCCAACTTTTGGCTTGTCTCTACCTGTTCGGGTGTAATGGGTTGATAATTCCATTTGTGAGTCATTTTATATATTGTTTTTTCCTTTTTTCAGTCTCGTGGTTGGAACAGGTTTCGTTTCTCTCGGGAAAAGCCTATATTTTTCCAACAAGGCGTAAAAGTACGAAAAAGTATGGAAATAGAGGACGATTATGCGGAAAAACTTTGCGCAAAACTTTTTCATACGAATATGAAAGTTCTGCATTCGATTTGCATTATCTTTGTTTCCCAAAAAACTTTGAACGTGATATGTTGACATTCATCTCTTGTGCCAAAACGATGACGGCACGTATATCTGTAGGAGTCCCTGAAATAACCGTTCCGCATTTTCAGGCGGAAGCAGTACAGAATGCCTTGGATATGGGGCAATTTTCAGCTGCTGACCTGGAATGTCTGCTACGTATAAATTCCAAGATTGCCGCTGAGAATTATCTGCGCTATCAGGATTTCTTTTCGGAGGCAAATTCTGCGATGCCCGCTATCTGTGCCTATACCGGTGCGGTGTTCAAGCGTATAGTACCGAAAGATTTTTCCGAAGATGATTTTCGTTATGCTCAAGAACACATGCGCATCACTTCCTTTCTGTACGGACTGCTTCGTCCGCTGGACGGGATAAAACCTTATCGTCTGGAAGGAGATGTACGCCTGCCCGAAAGGGGAGGGGTGACTATGTTTGATTACTGGAAACCTTTGCTAACGGATTATTTTATAGCGGATATCAAACGGCAGGGTGGCATACTCGTTAATCTTGCCAGTGGTGAGATGAGAGATTTGTTCGACTGGAAGCGAGTAGAAGAAGAAGTCCGTGTCATTACTCCCGAATTTCAGGTATGGAAAGACGGGCAGCTGAAGACAATTGTGATATATGCCAAGATGTGCCGCGGAGAAATGTTGCGCTATATTATTAAAAATCGCATTGAAAATCCCGAAGACTTGAAGGCGTTTACGTGGGAGGGCTTCGCTTACGATGAGGGACGCAGTACGGATGAGCATTTGCAATTTACGCTGGTGTGACCAGCGAAGGTAGTTATGATTGCAAAAGCTCCATATATTCTTCGTAGCTGATATATCTTCCTCCCATTGATTTCAGATGGGGAGTTTCGAACTGACAGTCTATCAGTACACCGCCATGCTCTCCGAAGAATTGTGCCAAGTGGATAAGGGCTAACTTGGATGCACTGGGAACCAGTGAAAACATACTTTCACCGAAAAAGCAGCGCCCCAAGGTTACTCCGTAGAGTCCGCCTACTAACTGTTCCTCTTCCCATATTTCTACGCTGGCGGCAAAGCCCTGTTCATGCAGAAGTGTGTAAGCCTCTATCATCTCCGGACCGAGCCAGGCACCTTCCATATCCATCCTCAGTTCTCCGCACTTACGGATGACTTCATCAAAAGCCTGATTGATGGTGACGTCGTATTTCCCCTTGTTCATGAGCGTACGCATGGAGTGGGAGATATGGACTTCGTCAGGGAAAATGACGAAGCGTTCCAGCGGGCACCACCATTGTATCATTCCCTCCTGAAAAGTGTACCAGGGGAATATCCCGTTGGAGTAAGCCAGGATGAGGCGGTCGGTCGACAGATCACCGCCCACTGCCAGTAATCCGTCCGGATCGCCGTAGTGCGGATCGGGAAATGTAATTTCGTCAGTTAGTGCAAAGACCATAGTATCACTTTTTTGAGAGTTGCAGGATTAACTGATCTTTGTCTACCCGTATGCAAGTTTTACCACCGGACTTTAAGGAACCGAATAAGATTTCGCGCATCAGTAGTGGCTTCAGATGCGAAGCTATCACACGGTCCATTTCGCGGGCGCCATATTCGGGCAGGAATCCACGTTGCAATAACCAGTTGCGGGCTTCCGGACTCAGTTCCATCTCTATCTGACGTGTGGCAAGCTTGTTGCTCAGTTCTCCAAGCTTCTTGTTGAGGATAAGTGAGGCCATATCCCGATTCATATCGTGGAAAACGACAGTAGCGGACAGACGGTTGATAAACTCCGGCTTGAAGGTCTTCTTGACTTGTTTCAACATGGCTTCCCCGGCTGTAATCTGACTGCTGAATCCAATAGATGCCTGACGGGCAAATTGTGCACCGGCATTTGAAGTCATGATAAGTACAACGTGGCGGCAGTCGGCTTTTCGTCCCTTATTATCCGTAAGAACAGCATAGTCCATTACTTGTAGCAGGATGTTGAATACATCGGGATGGGCTTTCTCTATTTCATCAAGCAGCAGTACGCAGTTGGGAGTTTTGCGGATGGCGTCGGTTAATAAACCACCGTCTTCATAACCTACATATCCGGCGGGTGAACCGATTAATTTGGCTACGGTATGCTTCTCGGTATATTCGCTCATATCGAAACGTTGCAAGGAAATACCCAGTTCGGAGGCCAGCACTTTGGCTACTTCGGTTTTACCTACTCCGGTAGGACCGACGAAGAGCAGGCTTGCCAGCGGTTTGTTTTCATCCAGCAGTCCGGCTTTGGACATTTGTACGGCTTCCACTACTTGACGCACTGCCTCTTCCTGACCGTAAATTTTGGCACTGATACGTGCATGCAAAGTTTCCAGTGAGGTGGTATCTTCTTCTTTCATGGCGAGTGCATCTACTTTACAGATACGGGCGAGTACATCGGTTATCAATGTCTTGTCCACAATTTGCTCTCCGGAAGGTATAGGGTGAATTTCGCGGTAAGCTCCTGCTTCATCCACCAAGTCGATAGCCTTGTCGGGCAGAAAGCGGTCGCTGATATAGCGGACACTTGCTTTGACGGCGTAAGGGATTACATCAGGTTGATAGGTTACTCCATGAAATTCTTCATATTTTTCTTTCAGTCCTTCTACAATATGGATGGTTTCCTCAATGCTCGGTTCATGTATATCTATTTGTTGGAAGCGGCGCACCAACCCCTTGCTGCGGGCAAAGTAACGGTTGTATTCCTCGTAAGTAGTAGAACCGATGAAACGGATGTCTCCGCTTTCCAGATAAGGTTTCAGCATATTGGATGCATCCATGGAGCCGTCTCCTGTACGTCCGGCACCTATCAGATTGTGTATCTCGTCGATATAGATGATGGCACGTCCTTCATTGCGGACACCTTCCATAATGGTTTTCAGGCGTTTTTCAAAGTCACCCCGGTATTGCGTACCTGCCAGTAGAGTACCTAAATCCAGTTCATAGATACGGCAGTCGAGGAGTCGTTCGGGGACCTCACGTGCTTCGATGCGGGCAGCGAGTCCGTAAGCGAGGGAGGTTTTGCCAACGCCCGGTTCGCCTACATGCAGCGGATTATTTTTCTCTTTGCGACAGAGCACCTGGATGGTTCGTTCCAGTTCTGCTTCCCGTCCGATGAGTGGATTATGGTCTTGCAGACAGTCATTCAGACAGGTTACAAAGTTTCGCCAGGGCTCGCTTTTTTCCTGTGGAGAGGCTTGCAGGTCATCTTCTTCCTCTACTTCTTCATATCGGGAGATGAGTTGGCTGATAAATTCGGGTAGCTCTTCTTCAAGAGTTTCTTTCAGAATATGGCATGCCCAGGAGTCTTTGAGCTGAAGCATGCTTTGCACTAAATGGGGGACATTCAATGCTTCAGCACTTGAATAGTCTATCATCAGATAGGCATGTTGTATCAGTTCGTTGAGCTGGGTTGAAACTTCCAGTTCATAATCCATGTCTGCGGGAACGCTTTCCAGTTCTTCCGTGAAATAATTCTCTAAAGAGAAAGCCAGCTCTTGGGTATCACAGAAACACATATTTAAGGCACTGGTAAAGGGACTCTGTTCCAGAAATGCACTCAGCAAATGTTCAGGTGTGATAAATTCATGGCGGTACGATATCGCCTTCTTTTGTGCAAAGGTGAATGCGCTGTTCACATGCACTGTATTTTGTATATCCATAATCTTCTCCTAATTCTTATTCTTCTTCCGGTGCAACGGTGAGCCGTAGTGGAAAATTTTCTTCGCGTGCCATGCGGGTGGCTTTCTGTACCTTCGATTGTGCAATGTCGTATGTATAGATGCCTACCACTGCCGATTGACTCTTGTGTACCTGTAACATCAGCGTTTCTGCTTCTGCTGCCGATTTAAAGAATATGGTAGTAAGTATCTTGACGACAAACTCCATCGTGGTGAAGTCATCGTTATAGATGATCACCTTGAAGTGCTGCGGCTCGCGCAGGTCTGTACGTTCCTTTTCTTTGAAAGATGATTGTTGCTGTTCCATAATTGGGCAAATATTTTTTTCCTATTGGGCAAAAGTTTTTCTCCTACTGAAGAAAATAAAACGTTCATTCCGTACTCGGTCTGTGTTAGGAGCAGAGGTGTGGATAAGTATATCCTTATCTCTTCTTTCTCAAATCCCTTCCTTCGTATTTACAGATTGCCTGAATCCATTCTTCTTCCAGAGGTTTGGATTCATGTTTCTCTAAATCAAAAGTGACCATTACAGAGGTACAGATGCATTTGATCTCCTGTGTTTCCGTATCAATCACCCGCTGTGCGAGGTGAAAACTTTTGGTGCCGATTTCAGTAACGGCTGTTTGTACAGCGATATGATCCGAACCATAAATTTGTGCAAGGAAGTTCGCTTCTATATGTACAACGACAATGCCGTCTTTCTCCCAATCGACGTCCGGGCATACGGAAGCAAAGTACTCGGTTTTCCCCAAATCATAGAAAGAGAAATAAACCGTATTGTTCACGTGGCCGAACTTATCGACATCATTAAATCGTAGTTGTATGGGCAGGGTGTGGTTAAATTGAATTTCTTCCATTGTTTTCTCTTAAACTTTTCTATTAATCCGTGCAAAAATACTACTTTTGCGTGTTAATCACTGTATTTATACACCAAGAAATGATAGAAGATATTAAAAAAGCCTGTCAAGTGATGAACGAAGGCGGAGTCATTCTGTACCCCACCGACACCATTTGGGGCATAGGTTGTGACGCTACTAACGAAGAAGCTGTGCGGCGAGTGTATCAGATAAAGCAGCGTTCGGACAGTAAAGCGATGCTTGTGTTGGTCGATTCTCCTGTAAAGGTGGACTTTTATGTGCAGGATGTGCCGGAAGTAGCTTGGGATTTGATTGAGGTGGCAGACAAACCGCTGACAATCATTTATTCCGGTGCACGAAACCTGGCATCCAACCTGATTGCCGAAGATGGCAGCGTAGGTATCCGGGTGACGAATGAAGAGTTCTCCAAACGTCTCTGTCAACAGTTTCGTAAGGCGATTGTTTCTACGTCAGCTAATATCAGCGGACAACCTTCACCGGCAAATTATAGTGAGATCACAGAGGAACTAAAGTCTATGGTCGACTATGTAGTAGGCTATCGACAGGAAGAAATGGGGCATCCGAAACCATCCAGCATTATAAAACTGGATAAAGGTGGCGTTATAAAAATTATCCGGGAATAAGATAACGGACTGCACATGGAAAAAGAGAAGAGAAGTTTGTTTCAGCGTTTCCTTTTATGGCGTGAAAAGAATATAAAGGAAAAACAGTTTATCTTGATACTCAGTTTTCTGGTAGGTATCTTTACGGCTATTACAGCTTTGATATTGAAGATGCTGATACACTGGATACAGAATTTCCTGACGAATAATTTCAATACGACGGAGGCTAACTACCTTTATTTAGTCTATCCGGTAGTGGGAATTTTTCTGGCAGGCTTGTTTGTACGCTATGTCGTGAAGGATGACATCAGTCATGGAGTTACAAAAATCCTTTATGCCATTTCCCGTCGGCAAGGGCGGATTAAGCGGCATAATACATGGTCGTCTGTGATTGCCAGTTCCATAACCATTGGTTTTGGTGGTTCGGTAGGAGCGGAGGCGCCTATTGTACTGACAGGCTCTGCCATTGGCTCCAATCTGGGAAGTGTCTTCAAAATGGAACATCGCACTTTGATGCTTTTGGTAGGCTGTGGTGCTGCCGGTGCCATTGCCGGTATCTTCAAGGCACCTATTGCAGGATTGGTGTTTACGCTGGAAGTGCTGATGATAGACTTGACTATGACCTCTCTGCTCCCCTTGCTGATTTCTGCGGTGACGGCTGCTACCGTTTCCTATATCACCACCGGAACAGAAGCAATGTTTAAGTTTCACCTTGATCAGGCATTCGAGATGGAGCGCATTCCTTACGTTATCATGCTGGGTATTTTCTGCGGATTGGTTTCGCTCTACTTTACCCGTGCCATGAATTCTGTAGAAGGCGTTTTCGGCAAACTGAAAGGCCCTTACCAGAAACTGGCTTTAGGTGGTATTATGCTGAGTATCCTGATATTTCTCTTTCCACCACTCTATGGTGAAGGTTACGATACTATAGAATTATTGCTGAACGGTACTTCCAATGCGGATTGGGATACAGTCATGAACAACTCATTCTTTTATGGACATGGTAATTTGTTACTGCTTTATCTGATGCTGATTATCTTGTTTAAGGTGTTTGCATCCAGTGCCACAAACGGTGGTGGAGGTTGCGGTGGTATTTTTGCACCCTCTTTGTATCTGGGTTGTATTGCAGGCTTCGTCTTTGCCTTTTTCAGCAATAAGTTTGATTTCTCGTACTATTTACCTGAAAAGAATTTTGCCTTGATGGGTATGGCAGGGGTGATGAGTGGTGTCATGCATGCCCCGCTGACCGGGGTCTTCCTGATAGCCGAGCTGACGGGAGGATATGACCTTTTCCTGCCACTGATGATTGTAGCTGCCAGTTCATATCTGACGATTATAGTTTTCGAACCTCATAGCATTTACTCCATGCGTTTGGCCAAGAAGGGAGAATTGCTAACCCATCATAAGGATAAAGCGGTACTTACCCTGATGAAAGTAGAGAATGTCGTGGAGAAAGATTTTGTTGTGGTTCATCCTGAAATGGATTTGGGTGAGTTGGTGAAGGCTATTTCGGCTTCACGGCGTAATATATTCCCTGTAACGGATAAGAGTGGGATACTGATTGGAATTGTCACTTTAGATGATATCCGAAATATCATGTTCAGGCAGGAACTATATCATCGTTTCACAGTAGGAAAACTGATGACGGCTATCCCCGCACGTCTGTATGATACGGATAACATGGAGCAGGTGATGCGTACGTTTGATGATACGAAAGCATGGAACCTTCCTGTAGTAGATGAAGAAGGACACTATTTGGGATTTGTCTCCAAGTCTAAGATATTCAACTCATACCGTCAGGTATTGGTACATTTCTCTGAAGATTAGAAAGTTTTTATATGATGAAGAAAGAAGATTTACGGATTGTTTACATGGGTACTCCGGATTTTGCAGTGGAGTCCTTGCGTTGTTTGGTAGAAGGTGGATATAATGTAGTAGGGGTCATCACCATGCCTGATAAACCGGCGGGTAGAGGGCATAAACTTCAGTTCTCTCCTGTGAAGCAATATGCACTGGAACAGAATCTTCCTTTATTGCAGCCGGAAAAATTGAAAGATGAGGCTTTTGTCGAAGCTCTGCGTGAGTGGAAAGCCGATTTGCAAATAGTGGTTGCTTTCCGTATGCTGCCCGAGGTGGTATGGAATATGCCACGTTTGGGAACCTTCAATCTTCATGCTTCTCTTTTGCCCCAATACCGGGGAGCAGCTCCCATTAATTGGGCAGTTATCAATGGTGATACAGAAACGGGAATCACGACTTTTTTCCTGCGTCATGAGATTGATACAGGCGAAGTGATTCAGCAAGTGCGTATTCCTATCGCAGATACAGATAATGTAGGCATTGTACACGATAAGCTGATGATGCTTGGTGGAAAACTGGTAACTGAAACGGTGGATGCAATATTGAATGATGCTGTGAAACCTATTCCACAGGAAGAAATGGCGATTGTAGGCGAGTTGCGACCGGCACCGAAGATTTTTAAAGATACATGCCGCATCGATTGGAATCAACCAGTCAAACGTATTTATGATTTTATCCGTGGTTTGTCTCCTTATCCGGCTGCCTGGTCAGAACTGGTTCAATCCGATGGAGAAGCGGTAGTTGTGAAGATATTTGAGACAAAAAAGATATTAAAGTCCCATGAATTAGCTCCCGGTACTTTGCTGACAGATGGCAAAACTTATATCCATGTGGCTGCGGCAGACGGCTTTATTGATATACATGCCTTGCAGCTTCCCGGCAAGAAGCGTCTGAAGACAGATGAACTTTTGCGTGGCTTCCGGTTGACCGAAGAGTTCAGAATGAAATAGTTACGAGCTACGAGCTACAAGTTACAAGCTACAAGTTGCTACGCTATCACTCTGCATAGCACTTGTAGCTTGTAGCTCGTAGCTTGTAACTTATTGCTTATATTTTTGTTCCTTTCCCAAAATTTTCCTTTCTTTGCACATTATTAACTACTAAACATTGAATGCCTATCGGAACACATTACGCTGAAATCTAAAAACACACGTAATGAAAAAGCAAACAAATGCTACTGACGAAACGTTGGTAGCCCTTTATGCACAAGGTAATAACGAGGCATTCGATATCCTGTTGAACCGTTATAAGGATCGTCTTTATGCGTATATCTATTACACGGTACGTAATGAAGAACTGGCGGAAGATATATTTCAGGAAACTTTCACAAAAGCTATTGTCACTATTCAGCAAGGGCGTTACAATGAAAATGGCAAATTTCCTGCTTGGTTGACCCGTATTGCCCATAATCTTATTATTGACTGTTTCCGTCAGGAAAAACAGGAGAATCTGGTATCCTGCGATGAAGAAGAACGGAATTTACTGAACAATATCCGTTTGTCCGAAGGGACGGTTGAATCTGAAATCGTAAATCATCAGATTCTTTCAGATGTGCGTCGTTTAATAAAGCACTTGCCGGACGAACAACGTGAGGTCGTACATATGCGTTTTTATCAAGACCTCAGTTTCAAGGAGATAGCTGAGATGACGGGAGTCAGTATCAATACTTCTTTGGGGCGGATGCGTTATGCCATTTTAAACCTGAGACGGATGGCGGAGAAATATGGAATAGCCTTGACCGTAAACTAAAATATTTCATTCAATTTAACTCACGGATTTGCCCGGGCATAGTGGTTTTACATTATGCTCGGGCGGTTTGTCTACAAAACTCATATTTTTTATAGTTTCTCGTATACTATTTTTCTTTCTCTCACGTTCTTATCATATAAAGGAACTCCTATCTCATGACGGGTAGCCTGTGACTTCAGCTTTTAATTTTTAATTATCAATTTTTAATTCAATGAGCCTATGGATAAAAAAACTACTCCTTCCTTTTCTTCTTCATCCGTAAAACCGCGTACATCCGGTGGTACAATATCCGGTGAACGTCCGCAGCCTTCTGAGAAAACTTTGGATTTTCTTCGTAGTCTGGCCCGCAATTACCGGATTGTAACTCAGCTTCCGCAAGGCTTGCAGGGGATAATATTAGGATGAATGAAATCTTTTGTCTACATTTGTACGTTATATCTATATATAATCTGTAAAATGTAGTGTATTATGAAACCAATCATAGCTCCTTCAATCCTGTCCGCAGATTTCGCTTATCTGGCAAAGGACCTGGAAATGCTGAACCGCAGTGAAGCCGACTGGGTACATATTGATGTTATGGACGGTGTGTTCGTTCCCAATATATCTTTCGGTTTTCCCGTATTGAAGTACGTAGCAAAGATTTCAAAGAAGCCTTTGGATGTACATCTGATGATAGTACAACCCGAGAAATTCATTCATGAAGTGAAAGCGTTGGGGGCACACACCATGAACGTGCATTTTGAAGCATGTCCGCACCTGCACCGGGTAGTGCAACAAATACGTGAGGCCGGTATGCAACCAGCTGTCACGCTGAATCCTGCTACTCCTGTAGCTATGCTGAAAGATATTATCCAGGATGTATATATGGTGTTGCTGATGAGTGTAAATCCCGGCTTTGGCGGACAGAAATTTATCGAACATACAGTTGAGAAAGTACGGGAATTGCGTGCTTTGATAGACAGTACCGGTTCGAAAGCATTGATAGAAGTGGATGGTGGCGTGAATTTGGAGACAGGTGCACGCTTGATAGCTGCCGGTGCAGATGCATTGGTTGCAGGTAGTGCCGTATTTGCAGCTCCTGATCCCGAAGGCATGATACATTCGTTAAAAGAACTCTAACTTTACATTCAGTTGATAAACAACATCCTGCAACGGCATCCTTTCTTACGACTTTTGATGCCGTTGACAGGGGGTATTATATGCGGAGATGCATACTTCTTCCGACAGCGCGCAGAGCTTTCCTTAAATATTCCCGAAGAGACATCTTATTTGTTTTCCACGTTTTCTCCTGTCTGGATTTGTTTGACAGGTTTCCTTTTACTCTTTCTCGTTTATTTTCTTTCCGGTAAATATCGAATTCATTGGTTGTATGGTCTTTCTGTATTTCTTTGTTGCTTTGGTTTGGGTGTCGGCATATCAGGGGAGCGTTTGCATCGTGTGGATTTTCCTTTTTCAGGTGATGCAGCAGTTTACCAGGCAGTTATCAGTGAACAACCGGAAATGAAGGAAAAAAGTCTTTTATGTTGGGTTCAGTTAGAAGGGAGAGTGGAAAAAGGGGCTGTGCAAAGAAGTGATCGTGAGCATACTTTCTTGTTCTATTTCCCGAAAGATTCTACTACTGCTTCATTGAGCCGGGGAGATAGATTGTGGGTGCGCACCCGACTTACTCCCCCGGTTAATAATGGCAATCCTGATGAATTCGATTATATACGTTATCTTGTCCGTAAAGGTGGTACTGGTACGGCTTATATCCCTGCCGGACATTGGCGGATAGTGGGGCATGATGCTTCTCGTACTCTCCGTCAGATAGCTTCGGATTATCAGGAAAAAGTGTTGGGGCTTTATCGTCGTTTAGGCTTTCAGGGCGATAATCTGGCTGTACTTTCCGCTCTCACGGTTGGCGACAAAGAAAACCTGAGTGAAGACATCCGGGAGACTTATTCTATAACAGGTGCCAGTCATGTGCTGGCTCTTTCGGGGCTCCATATCGGTTTTTTGTATGCTTTACTCTTTTTTCTTTTGTCTCTTATTTGGAAGCGGTGGAGTTACTTTAAGCCTTTCGGGCTTTTTCTGATTATTCTTTTTTTATGGGGATTTGCCTTCCTAACGGGACTGTCTTCTTCTGTAGTACGTTCTGTTATCATGTTTTCTTTATTAGCGATATCCAGTCTGCAACCAGAGAAACCGTTAACACTGAATACTCTGGCTGCTACTGCTTTTCTGATGCTGCTTTATAATCCGCTTTGGCTGTTTGATGTCGGTTTTCAATTATCTTTTGTTGCAGTAGCTTCTATCTTACTCATTCAACCCAAACTTTATATTTTACTTTCCGTACGACATCGTATTTCTCGTTACATTTGGGGCCTGTTGACAGTTTCTATTGCTGCGCAAATTGGTACGGCTCCTTTGGTTATTCTTTATTTCTCCCGTTTTTCAACTCATTTTCTGCTAACGAACTTGTGGGTAATTCCTATGGTAACGTTGATTTTATATTCTGCTGTTTTTATGCTTATTCTGACTCCTTTCCCTTTTCTACAACAAGGATTTGCATCTGTTGTCAATATATTACTAAGTAGCCAGAATCATGTTCTACGCCGTATAGAACAATTTCCCGTGTCTTCCATTGATGGACTCTGGACGGAATGTTGGGAAATAATGCTGTTTTATATTTTTCTTTTGTCTCTGTTCAGGAGTTTTTCTCTTCGTACTTCCCGTAGCATCTATTTTTCTTTGTGTTGTTTACTTCTTCTTACTACTTATCATACAGTTTCGGTTAGTTTGTCTGTTCCTCAGTGCAGTATTACCTTTTATAACGTGCGTAACTGTCCTGCTGTTCATTGCCTTGCCGCTAATGGAAAGTCCTGGTTGGCCTGTGCCGATAGCTTGCCGGATGTATCCCGTTTGTATCGTGCGCTTTCTCCGAACTGGAATCATCAGCGTCTTTCCGCTCCCGAAGTATTGACCGGTGATTATGCTACCTCTGGTTTGGCTTTCCATAACCATATTGTTTCTTATGCCGGTAAGCGGATTTGTTTGCTTCACGATGCCCGCTGGCGGCATAAAATTTCGAGTCGTCCTTTAACTATTGATTATCTGTATATTTCTAAAGGTTATAAAGGGCGCATCGAAGAACTAACTACCTTGTTCCGTATCCGGACTGTTATTCTGGATACTTCCCTTTCTGATTATCGCAGTGACATCCTTAGAGAGGATTGCTCCCGTTTGGCTATTCCTTGTATTTCTTTGAAAGAGAGGGGAGCGCTTTGTATTCGTTTGTAGAAGGCATAGACTTTGTGATTACACTTTTATCTTGATAAAAATGTCAAATACACACCTTTTTATCTTGATAAAAGTGTGTTTAGGTCACATTTTTATCAAGATATAATTGTCTTTTTCTTTATTATATTCTATCTTTGTGTCTATAAATAGATGATAATGATATGGATAGAGATACATTACAGGATTTGATAGCATGGAAAAATAAGTCAACTCGTAAACCTCTTATCGTGCGAGGTGCTCGTCAGGTTGGTAAAACGTGGCTGTTAAAGGAATTTGGCAGAACACAATATCGTCAATGTGTATATGTCAACTTTGAAAATGCAATAACTTTGCAGGACATGTTTTTGAAGGACTTTGATATAAATCGCATTATTCAAACCCTGCAAATATATGCTCAAACCCGGATAACGCCTGAAGATACGTTAATCGTTTTTGACGAAGTGCAAGCTGCCGAACGAGGACTGACCTCTTTAAAGTACTTCTGTGAAGATGCTCCTCAATATCATGTTGTGGCAGCTGGTTCTTTGCTGGGTATGGGGCTGCATTCTCAAGTATCCTTTCCGGTGGGTAAAGTGAATTTCTTGGATATGCGTCCCTTGTCATTCAGGGAATTTTTGCGTGCGATGAATGAAGGACAACTTGTTGAAACTCTGTTGAAAGGTGATTGGGAGATAATATCTGTTTTCCATCAAAAACTGGTGGAATACTTAAAGACTTATCTCTATGTAGGTGGTATGCCGGAAGTTGTGAAAACTTACCTCCAGACCAATGACTTCAGTCAAGTGCGCCAGGTGCAACGGGAAATACTGAATGCTTACGAAGCCGACTTTTCCAAACACGCACCTCTTGAGGTGGTACCTCGTATACAAATGGTTTGGCGTAGTATTCCCTCTCAACTGGCAAAAGAAAACAAGAAATTTGTTTACAGTGTCCTTCGAGAGGGAGCACGAGCCAAAGATTTTGAGCTTGCGATAGAGTGGTTATGTAACTGCGGACTTTTTTTAAAGTCTCAACGCATCTCTAAACCGGATATGCCTCTGATCGCTTATCAGGACTTACCGGTATTCAAACTGTTTTTATTAGATGTCGGCTTATTGGCTGCTATGACTTCTCTGGATGTCCGTGTTTTGATTGAGAAGGAACGAATATTCACAGAATTCAAAGGAGCGCTGACCGAGCAATATGTCATGCAGCAATTGCGCCTGCGGAGTGAAGACTATATAGGTTATTGGACCAATGAACGCAGTACGGCAGAAGTTGACTTTGTTATACAACGTGGTGCTGAGGTTATTCCTATAGAGGTGAAAGCCGAAAACAATGTGCGCGCCCGGAGCTTCAAGTTGTTTTGTGAAAAATATCAGCCCCAATTAGCGGTTCGGACCTCCATGCTTCCCTATCATAAAGAAGATTGGATGACAAATATTCCTTTGTATGGGATTGAGGCCCCGTTTTCCTGATAGGTAAAATTTTTCTGATGCTTCATCTTTTGCGTATTGCCATACGCACACTATTTGCCACACTGCTACCATCAGCACTACGAAAACTGAGATAAGCTATCAGTTCATCATCTTGCCATTCATCAGGAATCATTAGTTCGGCAGTTTCGTCCTGGCGAAAACCGGCTTCGGTGTCATAGACAGCCATTCCTTTGTCTTTGTTGTACGCCAGAACCATAGTTATGTCTGTGTCTTCTGCATTGCCCATGCCGCTATTATCCTTCCAGTTAAAAAACATTTTGCCTTCTGATGCCGTAGCCGTACCTTCGAACACCGGCATGAGGCTTCCTGTAGATACCAGTACACGGTTGAAGTCAATCGTAATTTCCTTTTCGCTATTTATCACTACCTTCTTCAGCATATAGGACATAGCGGCGTTATACGCTGATTTTTCTTCTGTAAATTCTTTATAACCGATGCGTATGAAAGGTTTGATTGTCTTCAGAAAACCGAATGCCGTAGCAAACTTTCCCCGTTGTTCCTGTTGTTTGGGTGTGCGCGGGTTGCTGACTTTGGCAGCATGTGCACGTATATAATAGTTTGATTTCCAGTGAACACCTACTATTGTTCCTACTTTCCCGGAGACACCTCCTAGGATGCCTTTTTTGATAGTTCCCATAATGTTTCCTTTTTAAATTATTGTTTTTGTTTAGGGTGTGAAGGTATGGAAAAGAAGCACTCTTATCACTATTTCTGTGATTTTTGCGTTCAATTGCAGCATTTTGCTTAGTTATTCTGAATTTACCGGAAGATTTATTTTTCCGGTATATCATTTATCCCTCTCTATACTTGAGACATACCTGCTCCATATTAAGACCGTATTTTCTCCATGTAGAGGTACCCCTGAGTGGGAAATGTATGGAGCAAGTATGTCTCAGATATTGTTCATACTATAGAATTTCATTCACATTTCTCATCTGAAAATATAAGTTGTATGAAAATAAATGATATTTTTACAGGCATTATTACGACAAAAGAATTTATGAATACTAAGAATACTACATTTATTGGAAGCCGTTGGTTTTATGCCATCTGTTTTATCGGACTGTTTATTGTTGAAACGCTAATAGCTCTTTTTGTCCGCGATGCCTTTATACGTCCCTATATGGGTGATGTATTGGTAGTGATACTGATATACTGTTTTGTGCGTATATTTATCACTGAACCTTTGCGCGGACTACCGTTATGGATATTCCTGTTTGCTTGTTGCATTGAAGCGTTCCAGTACTTTCAGATTATTACTGTGTTGGGATTACAAGATTGTACGTTAGCAAAGGTCGTATTAGGTACGTCATTTTCGTGGTGGGATATCGTTTGTTATGCAGTGGGGTGTGTGCCTCTGTTTTTTATAAAGAAGTAGTGCCCATTCCTTGTGAATCCCTATTTTAATTGGGCTTTTTAGTTCTTTAACGATAAAATTTAGTTTTAAAACTAAAAATATTAGTTTATTTGCGGAGATGTTATAAATGTTGAATCTGAAAACACACTAAGAATTATGAGAAAAGGATGGTTATACGCCACAGGTCTGGTTTGTCTGATGGCTGCTTGTACCGGTACTCCGCAATCCTCTGCAGATGGATTATGCTCGATTGATGTGGCAGGTGCTATGGAAAAGCCTGCCGAGTTGAAACTTTCGGAATTGGGAAGCGATGTGCGTTATGTTTTGTTGGAAACCACTGATTCATGCCTGATAGGTGGGAATCCGAATATTCTGTTGCTGGATAAACAGATTGCAGTTGTCTCAGGAAAAAACTGTTTCTTGTTTGATAAGGAAACAGGCAAGTTCTTAACTAAGGTTGGTCATGTGGGAGAAGATCCGGAAGCATATTCAGGACCGGCACCTACGTATAATGATGTGGACGGACTGCTTTACTTTATGCGTCGCCCTGCTACCTTGCAAAAGTATGATATGCAGGGAAAGTATCGCGGTAAACTGACTATTCCTACCCCTCCGGCCTCACCGGGAGATTTTTGTTTTACAGATTCATTGGTGATCGGACATTATAATAATCTGGCTATGGGATACAATGCCCGTTCATTATTGTTTTTCAACGAAGCGGGCGAACAGGTAGATACGGTTCCCAGTCTATTTCCGGTATTGCCGGAAAAGGGCGTGCAGGATATTGCCAGCATCAGTGTGATCAAGCAAGGCAATGCGGGTATTGTTTTGAGTAACTTTAAAGATGGGGAAAATTCGGCAAGTATTACAGGTATTCCTTTCTTATGGAAGAGTGATGGAGAAGTACGGTTTAAAGAGAGTTTTAACGATACGATCTATACTGTGGAGAGGAATGGTCTGGTTCCTTATATTGCATTCGCTACCGGTAAATGGCATTGGGGAGCAGAGGCGCGTACCGATTCTAAAGATAACGAAAATCGCTTGTTGGTAGGCTGTATCTTTGAAACAAAAGACAATGTCTTCTTCCAGTGTATTCAGGGACTATATTCAGATCCCAAGACATTCAATGGCATTTATGACCGGAAAGCAAAGACTACCCGTATGTATGCCGAAGCAGATGGCATAACGGATGACTTGAACGGATTTATGGCTTTTCGTCCTAAAGCATGTAGTATGAAGGGAGAATATGGAATGATTATAGACTCCGGAACTGTACTGGAATGGCTGGAAGAAAATCCCGAAGCTGCGGAAAATGACAAGCTCTCAGTATTGAAAGAATTGACGGATGATTCTAATCCGATAGTAGCTATTACAGTACCCAAATAAAAAATGGCATGTATTCTTGTCCACCCCTTTTGGGGTGGGCAAAAATGTATTTCTTTGATAATTAGAAAAATAATGCTTTAAAAGCAATCTGTTTTTGTCCACATATCTATAATGACTTATAATCGAAAAACGACTAATTTTGCATACATTAAGTGTAAACGGAAAAACTAATATCGAATGATAAAGACACAGAACTATCGGCTTTTGCTCTGCCTGGCACTATTTGTACTGGCAGCATGCTCCGGTGCAAAAAAAGAAGAAGCTGCTGACGAAGGAGTGGCAACCGTGCTGCCGGATGAGAAAAATGAAGTGACCGTGATGACCTTAAAACGGCAAACCTTCAACCATGAACTGGTAAGCAACGGTAAGGTAGTAGCTGGAGGAATGGCAGATTTGCGTTTTGAAAGTTCGGGGATCGTGGCACAGATTTATGTGAAAAACGGTGACCGGGTACATAAAGGACAAAAACTGGCGGAACTGGATAAATTCCGTTTGAAGAATAAGACCGCCCAAACCAAGGATGCTTTGGAGAAAGCGAAATTAGAATTGCAGGATGTATTGATCGGTCAGGGTTATGCGGCAGATGATACAGCCAAGGTGCCCGACGATATTATGCAGTTGGCAAGAGTGAAGAGCGGTTATGATCAAACCCTTTCCCAATACGAACTGGCTAAATATGAAGAAGAGCATGCTACGTTGGTTGCTCCTTTCGATGGAGTGGTGGCCAATCTCTTTTCTAAGCCATACAATGCAGCAAACACTTCCGATACTTTCTGTTCCATTATCGGGACACAGGGCATGGAAGCGGATTTTACTGTATTGGAGAGTGAACTTCCCCTTATTAAGAGTGGAGATAAGGTCGTTGTGACTCCTTATGCCGATCCTGCTGCAAAATATGAGGGGCGTATTTCAGAAATCAATCCCCTGGTGGACGACAAGGGTATGGTAAAGGTGAAAGCCATTGTCAGCGGACAGGGCAAACTGTTTAATGGCATGAATATTCGGGTGAATGTGCATCGCTCGCTTGGCGAACAGTTGGTCATTCCTAAGAGTTCCGTGGTGCTGCGTTCCGGTAAGCAAGTGGTCTTCACGTTGAAAGATAATAAAGCCAAATGGAATTACGTACAGACAGTATTGGAGAATTCAGAGAATTATACCATTGTGGAGGATGAAGTGCATGAAGGAGACGTGGTGATTGTGACGGGTAATGTAAACCTGGCTCATGAGGCACCGGTGATAATTAAAAATTAATAATTAAAGGGGGATGGTTAAGTTTCTGGTACATCGGCCCATTGCCGTATTAATGGCGTTTACCGCGTGTTTTATTATCGGTCTGGTGACGTATTTCACGTTGCCGGTATCTTTGTTGCCGGACATTGCCATTCCGGAGATTACAGTACAAATCTCGGCACAGAATACTTCAGCCCGTGAGTTGGAGAATACTGTGGTAAAACCGTTGCGGCAACAGTTGATTCAAGTGGCACGACTGAAAGACATGGACAGCGAAGCGCGGGATGGGGCAGGGCTTATCCGCCTGAGTTTTGATTTTGGCACGAATACCGACCTGGCTTTTATAGAGGTGAACGAGAAGATCGATGCTGCCATGAACTACCTTCCTAAGGACACTGAACGTCCTAAAGTAGTGAAGGCAAGCGCTACTGATATTCCGGTATTTTACCTTAACCTCACTTTAAAGAATGACAGTGCTTACGGGCAAACCGACGAACGGGCATTTCTTGATTTATGTGAGTTTGCTGAAAATGTTATTAAACGCCGTATTGAGCAACTGACAGAAGTGGCAATGGTGGATGTCACCGGCTTGGTGGAACGGCAACTACAGATTGTACCGGATAAAAATAAACTTGCAGTTCTGGGACTCTCCATTCAGGATGTGGAAACAGCGCTTGCGCAGAATAATGTGGAACCGGGCAGCATGATCGTGCGCGACGGATATTACGAATACAATATCAAATTCTCTACTTTGCTGCGCACGGAAGATGATGTGAAAAATATCCTTATTAATAAAGAAGGCCGTATTATCCGCCTGGAGGAATTTTGTGAGATCGGCGTTGTTTCCGTCAAGGAGAAAGGGATCTCCATGAGCAATGGTAAGCGGGCAGTGACACTGGCCATCATCAAGCAGGCGGACGAGAATATGGATGACATGAAGGAGGCTATCGGCGGCACTATGGACTATTTTCAGAGTGTATATCCGGATATCGAGTTCAGTGTCAGTCGCAACCAGACGGAATTGCTGGATTATACCATCTCCAATTTGCAACAGAACCTTTCGTTGGGCTTCCTCTTTATCTGCATTGTAGCTGTCCTTTTTCTGGGGGATGTTAAATCACCGTTCATCATCGGATTGAGTATGGTGGTTTCCATTGTTATCTGTTTCCTCTTCTTTTATCTGTTCAAGATGTCCCTGAATATCATATCCCTTTCCGGACTGATTCTGGCATTGGGTATGATGATTGACAGTTCCATTATTGTAACTGAGAATATCTCGCAATACCGGGAGCGGGGGTATTCGCTGAGGCGTGCATGTATTGCGGGTACCAGTGAGGTGATTACGCCTATGCTCAGCTCCTCATTGACTACGATAGCGGTATTCGTGCCGTTGATTTTCATGAGTGGTATTGCCGGTGCTATCTTCTATGATCAGGCTTTTTCTGTAACAGTGGGGCTGATGGTATCTTATTTTACAGGTATCATGCTGTTGCCGGTGCTCTATATGCTGGTATACCGCACAGGGCTGCGTAAGTCATGGTTCTCGCGTATCCGTATCAATAATCCTATAAAGGATCATACGCTCGACCGTTTTTACGATGCAGGAGTCGATTTTATATTTGCCCATAAAACAGCAAGTGTGCTATTTTGTATCATTTCTATTCCCTTGTGCGTATTTATGTTCTATTTCATAGGTAAGGAACGTATGCCGGAAATAGATCAGAATGAGCTGATTGCCCGTGTGGAATGGAATGAGAATATCCATGTTGACGAAAACCGCCACAGGGTAAATGTTTTATTTGAGACATTGAGAGAAGGGACAGTGGAGCAAACCGCCGCTATCGGACAACAAGATTATCTTTTAAATCGGGAACAGGCTCTTTCCTCTTCGGAAGCCGAGCTTTACTTTAAGACAAAAGACCCCTCGGAAATAGCTTTTTTACAAGAAAAAGTCTATCGCTTGCTCAAGTCAGAGTATCCATTGGCTGTTGTCTCTTTTTCGCCTCCTGAAACGGTGTTTGAGAAACTGTTTGTGACGGGAGAAGCAGATATTGTGGCTGAACTCTATTCCCGCAATAAGGAAAAAGTGCCGACTGCTGATGAATTGCGTGGTCTGGAGAATGAATTTATAACTCGCACGGGATATGCTCCTACAGGTATTGCTTTTGAAAATCAGTTGAATATCCGCATTAATAAGGAAAAACTATTACTGTATAATGTTTCGTATGATGAGCTGTATCGTGTGCTGAAGACTGCTTTCAAAGAGAACAGTGTGGCGACTCTTCACTCTTATCAGCAATATCTGCCGATCAGTATTGTAGGAGAGGAGCAGACTGTGAACACTATTTTGCAAGAGACACTGGTGCAGACACGGGCGGACAAGGACGGTGTTGAATATCTGCCTTTGCGTGAACTGGTATCGGTGGTGACGGCGGAAGACTTGAAGGCCATAACTGCAGGACGTAACGGAGAGTATGTTCCTTTCCGCTTCTACGAGGTGCAAAAAGCAGAACCACTGATGCGGCAAGTGAAAGAAGTTGCGGATGCTACCGGAGATTGGGATACAGCTTTCTCAGGAAGTTTCTTCTCCAATCGCAAGATGTTGGATGAACTGGTAGTCATTCTGTTTATTTCCATTCTGTTAATGTATTTTATTCTGGCGGCACAGTTCGAGAGTTTTGTGCAACCGCTTGTCGTACTGCTTGAAATACCGATAGACGTAGCATTTGCCCTGGTACTGCTGTGGATATGCGGACATACGCTGAATCTGATGTCTGCTATCGGCTTAATCGTAACGTGCGGTATCATTATCAATGACTCTATCTTGAAACTTGATGCGATCAATGAATTGCGTAAGACGGGGATACCACTTCTGGAAGCTATCCATGAGGCGGGAAGGCGCAGGTTGCGCCCCATTATTATGACTTCGCTGACTACCATCTTTGCTATGGTGCCGTTGTTATTCTCTTTCGATATGGGATCGGAATTGCAGAAACCGCTTTCTATTGCTATGATTGGGGCGATGTTTATCGGTACACTGGTCAGTCTGTTCATTATTCCTTTGATATATTGGTTTATTTACCGGAACAAAAAAGCTTGATACAATGAAGAAACTTAGTTTGATAATTCTATTCGGACTTTCTCTGATACTTCCTGCCATTGCGCAGCAGCAGATAACGCTGGATTTGCAACGAACCATTACCATGGCAAACGACAGTTCGCTGGAAGCTTTCCGTACCAAAAATATGTATCTGTCCGGCTATTGGGCGTACCGCACTTATAAGGCAAACCGTTTGCCGAGCTTGACTCTGAATATGACCCCTGCACAATACAACCGTGACATTACAAAACGTTATGACTCTGAGCAAGACTTGGATATTTACCGTAGTCAACAATCTTTCTATGCATACGGTAATCTGGCCATCAAACAAAATTTTGACTTGACGGGCGGTACGTTCTATCTGGATACGGAGTTGGGGTATATGCGCAGCTTTGGTTCTAATAGTTACACCCAGTATACCAGTGTTCCTATACGTGTAGGCTATTCACAAAGTCTGGTAGGCTATAATCCTTTCCGCTGGGAGCGGAAAATAGAACCGCTGAAATATGAAAAGGTAAAGAAAGAGTATATCTATAATGCCGAACAGGTGTCCGAACAAGCCACTACCTACTTCTTTGAATTGGCTATGGCGCAAGCTGAATATGATTTGGCAAAAGAAAATGTTGCTTCTTCCGATACGCTTTATCGCATCGGTATGCAACGCCTGAAGATAGCCTCTATCAGTCGTGCAGACCTTCTGACACTGAAGCTGGACGTTGTGAACGCCCGCAATACTTTGCAAAATGCAGAGAGTTCATTGAAGCGTGCCATGTTCTCATTGGCTTCTTTCCTTAATTTGGAAAAGAATACAGAAATACGGCTTGTCCTTCCCAGCCGTCCCGGAGAACTGACTATTCCGGTAGATGCCGCTTTGGATGCTGCGCGTACAAACAATCCCAATTTCCTGGGTTTGCGTCAGGATGTATTGGAGGCTGAACAGAATGTGGACAAGACTAGAAAAGAGTCCCGCTTCAATGCCAGTATCAATGCCAGTGTCGGTTTCAATCAGGTGGCAGAGAAGTTTGGCGAAGCCTACAATCGACCCATGCAACAGGAGATGGTTTCTGTCAGCGTTTCTATCCCTTTAGTGGACTGGGGGGTGCGTAAAGGCAAATACAATATGGCTCGTAATAACCTGAATGTGATAAAGACCTCTTCCCGCCAGAGCGAGATCAGTATTGAAGAAGAAGTCATTATGACCGTGAGCGATTTCAATGTCCAGCAAGATCTGGTGACAAGTGCCGAGGAAGCCCTCGATCTCTCTATCCTGGCATATAATGAAACCCGCCAGCGTTTCATCATCGGCAAAGCCGACATCAGCAGCCTTACCCTGTCATTGAACCGTCAGCAAGAGGCCCAGCGCAACTATATATCGGCTCTGAAGAACTATTGGCTGAACTACTACAAAATCCGCAAACTGACCTTGCATGATTTTGCCAGTGGCTTCTCCCTTTCCGACAAGTTCGACTATAGCCATTAATCCTGCGTTGGTCGTGGCTTTTAATCTTTAATTGTTAATTTTTAATTATGCAACGTCTCTCTCCTTTCACCCTCATCGTCACCTTTGTCTGTCTGGCACTGGTGGGTTTGGCTCTGGTTCCGATGCTTCCGGTCAAGCTGAACCCGTCGCGTACATTGCCGGGCTTCACGGTGCGCTTCAGTATGCCGGGCACTTCGTCGCGGGTGGTGGAAATGGAGGCGACAAGCAAACTGGAATCCATGTTGGCCCGTATCAAAGGGGTAAAGGCCATGTATTCTACTTCCGGTAACGGTTATGGCTCGATAACGGTAGATTTGGATAAACATGCGGATGTGGATGCAGTACGTTTTGAAGCTTCCACAATCATTCGACAGACGTGGTCGCAATTACCTTCCGGAGTGAGTTATCCGTATATCGATATGAAAGTACCCGATGAGAATGCATCCCGCCCGTTTCTTTCGTTTACACTGAATGCACCCTCCACGCCTATACTGATACAACAATATGCAGAAGAGCATATCAAGCCCCGATTGGCTCAACTTCAAGGCATTTATAAGATTGATTTAAGTGGCGCTACTCCGATGGAGTGGCGGTTGGAGTATGACAGTGAACAACTACGGACCTTGGGTGTCAGTATCTCAGATATCCGTCAGGCCATCCAGTTACACTATAATAAGGAGTTTCTGGGTACGCACAACATGGATACGCCCGAAGGCAAACAATGGATACGCTTGGTGTTGGTGCCGGATGGAGTCAGTGGGCGGTTCGATCCTTCGGATATCACTGTGACGGCTTCCGACGGAAAAATCATCCACTTGGATGAACTCGTGAAGGTGGCTCATGTGGAAGAAGATCCTCAAAGTTATTATCGTATCAATGGTTTGAATTCCATTTATATGTCGATCACAGCGGTGGAAACTGCCAATCAGTTGCAATTGAGCAATGAAGTAATGGCGGAAATGGAAGATATACGCCTGACATTGCCTCCCGGCTATGAGGTGCATACCAGTTATGATGCTACGGAATATATTCGTGAAGAACTTAATAAAATTTATTTCCGTACCGGATTGACAGTACTTATTTTGCTGGTGTTTGTCTGGATTATCACATTGAATCTGAAATATCTGCTTCTCATAGTTACCAGTTTGGCAATAAACATTGCCGTTGCAGTTATTTTCTACTATATGTTCGGTCTGGAGATGCAATTGTATTCATTGGCAGGGATTACTGTGTCCTTGAATCTTGTGATAGACAGTACTATCGTTATGACCGACCATATCTTGCACCGGCGTAATCTGAAAGCATTCATGTCTGTGCTGGCGGCTACTTTGACCACGATGGGGGCTTTAGTCATCATTTTCTTTCTGGATGAGAAGATCCGGCTGAATTTGCAGGATTTTGCTGCTGTAGTGATTATTAACCTGGCAGTTTCTCTCTTTGTTGCTCTTTTCTTTGTACCGGCTATGATTGAAAAGATTAGCTTGGTGAAGAAATCTTCAAAGAAGACCTTGCGGCACAAAAACAGGCGAATGGTATTTCGTCCTTATCAGTGGTTGCAGAATGCGAAGCAATGGATGCACCGACATATACGTATTCGCAGGTTGACGGTTTATTTTACCCATTTCTATCAGGTGCTTATTCGTTTTCTTCTCCGTTGGCGGGTGGCGGTGTGCATTGTGCTGTTGCTGGGGTTCGGATTGCCGGTCTTCCTTCTTCCTGAGAAGTTGGAAGGAGAAGGTAAATGGGAAGAAAGGTATAATAAGACATTGGGATCTTCTACCTATAAGGAAAAAGTGAAACCTATAGTGGATAAGGCTTTAGGCGGAAGCTTACGGCTGTTCGTTCAGAAGGTATACGAAGGAAGCTATTTTAGTCGTAATGAGGAAGTTGTGCTTTATGCCAATGCCAATCTGCCAAATGGAAGTACGCTGGAGCAAATGAATACATTGGTGAAGCGCGTAGAGACTTATCTTAGTGGTTTCAAGGAGATCAAGCAGTTCCATACTTCTGTGTATAATGCACGTAGAGGGAATATTCAGATTTACTTTAAGAAAGAATACCAGCATAGCGGTTTCCCGTATACACTGAAAGCAAATCTGATAGGTAAAGTTTCCGAATTGGGTGGCGGTAGCTGGGATGTATATGGCCTGCAAGATCAGGGATTCAGCAATGACGTTCGTGAAAGCGCAGGTTCTTATCGTATCAAGATGTACGGTTATAATTACGATGAACTTTATGCATGGGCCGAGAAACTGAAAGAAGTATTGCTTTCGCACCGCCGCATAAAAGAGGTATTTATTAAGTCGGAATTCTCTTGGTGGAAAGATGATTATCAGGAATTCTATTTCAACCTGAATAAGGAACGCATGGCTCAGGAAGGTATTGATGCACAACACCTGTTTGCAGCTATTCAGCCGATATTCGGTAAGAACATGCAGGTGGGTTCGGTCATGACGGAAAGTGGCACGGAGAGTGTGAAACTTTCTTCACGTCAGTCACGTGATTATGATGTGTGGGCTATGCAGTTCTTCCCGTATGGTGCGGATGATGGAAAGCATTATAAGCTTTCCGAATTGGCTACGGTGGAAAAGGGGCAGATGCCGCAGCAGATAGCCAAAGAGAACCAGCAATACCGTCTTTGTCTGCAATATGAATATATCGGTTCGTACGAACAAGGTAATAAGATACAGAAGCGGGACTTGGAAGAGTTTAATAAGCTGCTTCCAATGGGATATACAGCCGAGTCGGATAGCCAGTCGTGGGCATGGAACAAGAAAGATAATAAGCAATATCTGTTGTTGTTGGTTGTGATTGCTATTATTTTCTTTACGACGAGTGTGCTGTTCAATTCGTTAAAACAACCTTTAGCTATCATTTTCGTCATTCCGGTATCTTATATCGGTGTATTCCTCACATTCTACTGGTTCCGCCTGAATTTCGACCAGGGAGGTTTTGCATCCTTTGTATTGCTTTGTGGTATTACCGTGAATGCCAGTATTTATATTTTGAATGAGTATAACAGTATTCGCCGCCGCTTTCCGCGCCTTTCCATGCTTCGTGCTTATACAAAGGCATGGAATGCTAAAATAGTGCCTATTTTCCTCACGGTAGTTTCCACGATTCTGGGTTTCATCCCTTTCATGGTGGGGACGGAGAAAGAGGCTTTCTGGTTCCCATTGGCGTCGGGTACTATCGGTGGGTTAATCATGTCTATTATCGGTATTTTCTTCTTTTTACCGGTGTTCTGTCTACCGAGAAAGAAAATACTCAAATCAAAACTGCATAAAGCTTAGAGGAAATTCATCTACAGAAATACTAAGGCATACTGGCAGAAATGTAAGTTTGAAATGGATGATGTTTATGAAAATCAGTATATTTGTAGCATCATACATGAATAATAACCTATGCATATTATATTGAAACTGCTATTGCTACGGGAACGGCTGTTTTGTTTGTTATTTCTTTTCGGGATGACTGTACTTGCAGCATCTTGTCAGCTCCCTGAAAGGGAAGTTTCTGTTCGTCGCACTACGACTTTAAGAGCTGCCGACACAGTACAAAGCCCGTCGTTGAAGGGTCTTATCTATTGCTATTATGGTCGTCAAGATCTAAATAGGGGGCACTCTGAGGATGCATTGCATTATTTCTCGCAAGCAGCCGGGTTGTTCAAACAGAAGTCTTTGACAGGGTCTTATGCCAATGCTTTGCGAAATATGGGGCGTGCCCATCTTCTATCTTCCCGTCCGGATAGTGCTTTATATTGTTACTTGCAGGCGCAAGAGGCTGTAGCTGACTTCGATCCCATCTTATTTATGGATATTTCTACCGAATTATCTGTTATATGTCAAAATGTGGAAGATTGGGAAGAGGCTAAACGGCAAATGCTTCAATATCGTAGGAGATCGGCAACAGACGAACTTCCGATGCGACGGTCTTCTATGATAGGGATGTTTCTGATAAAGGAGGATTTTATGAATGGAAGGAAGCGGAGCCTGAGTGCATTACAAAGTGAAAAGTTTAAGATAGAAGATTATCGCCGGTTCGCTTCAGAATATCAGGAGCTTTATATGGATTGGTGTCGGATGAATGAAGAACTGCAGGAATTGGATCGTGATATAAAGGAGAAATATAATAATGAAGTCTTGAAGAATGAAAACCAGAGGATTAGGAATGAGTTGCTGAGCCGTAAGGTATGGTTGCTGTCTATCGGTTTCGGAGCAATGTTTTTGGTTGTAATTGGCTTTGTGTCTTTCCATTTATATAAACGGAATGTTCGGAGGCGTATCGATAGTTTGCTTGCCCGTCTGAAAGAGAATGAGAAACAATTGGATGAAGGAAGGGTGGAATCGGAAGAAGAACGAGAGCGATTATTACAAGAGAATAAAGAGTTGTCTCAACAGATAGAAAGGCTGTCCGTCCGGCAAAAGGATAAGGATGAACTGAACTCTTGTTTGCAGAAACTGAATATATCCTATACAAAACAACTGAAAGAATATCAGGAAATTCATTCGTTATTGCCTGTTGAGCGTACACTTGCACTGAGTCGGTTATGTCAGTTGCGTTGCCAGCCAGTATGTGGGTTGGTGAAATCGGATGAGGAATGGGGGGAGATATTTGGAGTAATTGATACTCTTTATGGTGATATATCGGCAAAACTGGATGATTATAAACTTGGCATGCAGGAACGGAGAATCTGTTATCTTATCCGTGCCGGGTTTACTAATGCCATGATTGCTACTGTTACTAATGTGACTGTCGATGCTATTGCGAAGTCGAAGCAACGTATGAAGGGCAAATTATTGTTGTCTGTTGGCGATACTTTTGATGACTTTATACGGAAATTGTAAAAAAGGGAAGAAAGAATTGTCCGGTTGAGACTCTTGTTTTTGCTTTAATTATTGGGGTAATGTATTGATCTTTAGTATTGTAACCTATTTGTCTTTTGTCCGGTATCTTTTCTTGTTTAAGTGTAGTATCCTGCCTAACTTTGCTACATTCCAAGTCGGGATGTTAGCTGCATTTCAACTTTGATGCTGATACCGTATAGTATTAATCGTAATGGAGTAGCTGGCTGTTATGATGGATAGGGCGGAGACTTTTTCTTTTATACGAATGGGTTGGGTGGAGATAGGGATAATTATAAACCTTTATTTTGGGTGATTGCTACAACTAATGGGACGGTTCTTTCTATTCGTCGGGCTTCACAAGAAAAAGTGAGACAGACATCTTATAAACTTTACAATAATTTATCTGCTAATCAAACATATAGTGATTCATTTATATTTTGGGATTTATTTAATGATACTATATTTTATGTGAATTCGGAGAAAGTGAATATGGCCTATTTGTGGAAAAAAGATAATTATCGTGTTCGAGAGTCAGACTATGATTCTTTGGGCAATAAGAGGTTGTTTTCTCTCAACCTGTTTGATACAAAGAGGTTTTTGTGGATTTTTTGGACAAGTATGGATGTTTCTGATTTATCTAAAAAAAGTATGACTTTATATGATAGAAAGACAAAACAAATCTATCGTTTTGATAATTTATATATTTCAGAGAAAAATTCTAATGTTAGATTGCCCATTAATTTGTCGACTTATATGCAATATAAGGGCCGTGAATATATATTATTTGAAATGAAGTCTAAAGATTTATATAATATTCCGGGTGCATTACGTTGGGGGATAGATGAAAATGACGAGGAAGGTAATCCGGTATTAGTCTTGGTACGATTGAAAGATGAATGAAAATCTATAATTATTGAATACATGAAAACACTATTATCAACCTATTTGCATGAGTTACATATTCCATTTACCAGAAGCTATGCCGATAAGCTTTTTGTAAAGTTGAAAAGAATGAAAAAAACTTTATGTACAACTGCTGTTTTAACGTTTGTTTGGATCGTTATTCCTAATATTTTTTTAACTTTGTAAAAATTAGATTTTGGAGTAAGAAATGAAATACTGCATAATACTGGTCTAAATATATTTGTATTATACAACATTAGTGTCCCGTTAAAATTGGGACAAATTAAAATTTTATAAATAAGCTGACTTTAAAATTTACAACTGCTATTAATACTTAGAGCTTTAGAACTATAAAAAAATGATATAGTGTTGGTACTAAAATCGTAATTTCAAATCGTTGCACTTGAAAAATCTCAGTAATAAGTTAGGTTTTAATGATTTCAAAGAACCTTTTGTAAATTTAGCGGGACAGCTTATACAACTAAAATAAAAATACTATGAGGACTTCATCTTATAACATATTGACAAGAGTTGATGAACAAGAAGGCTTATATGCTATTCTGAATGCTTATACTCAAGCTTTTGATATTGTAAATACTGAAGTTTATAATTATCTCCGAGTAAATGGAGAGAATAACAAGATAACAGAAGAAACACGAGACACTTTAGTTAAAAGAGGTTATTTAACATCTTTATCCCAGAAAGATGAACTGGAACTCGTTAAGCAATTATTGGATAGGGCTTATGATGAAGCTCGTTTAAAAAAAAATAGTTTCCATTTTATACTTTCGTATGACTGTAATCTTAGATGTGTTTATTGTTATGAAGATCCTGTTTTAAATGGGAGTATGTGTCTACCCAAAAGGCAAATTACCAAAGAACAGGTAGATAAAGCTTTTGAAATAATAATAGAGAAAAATGCGAATGGAACGAACAATAAAAAGATAGCATTATATGGTGGGGAACCTTTTTTGGCGGAAAACTATGATATATTGATATATATAGTTGAAAAGGGGAAGGGTCTAGGGTATAGTTTTTCTGTTACTTCTAATGGCTATGATATAGATAAGTATTTGGATTATATTAAAGATAATAAAGTTTTTTCTTTTCAGATCACACTTGATGGTATTGCTGAAATACATAATAAGAGAAAGCCACATTATAAAAATGAAGATTCATTTGAAAAAATTTCTGCTAATATCGATAGTTTACTAAAGTTAGGAATTCCGGTAACAGTAAGGATAAATACGGATACATACACAATGGAATATATTGATCAACTATTGGAATTTTTTAAAGAAAAAGGTTGGTGTAAATATAAACATTTTATGGCTTATTGTGCTCTTTTGCGTAAGGAAATAACGAAGAAGGAGGATGGCCTTCCTTCTCCAAAAGCTATCTTTACTCAAAGTGATTTTTGTCGTTCTTATTACAATAAGAAACTGTTTGTGTTGAGTGAAGGTAAATTGAAATGTCAAGATTATGATACTTCCGATATGTTAAAGAGTTTATTGCAAGGTAAGTTTTTGCCTTATAAAGGATGTTTTTGTGGGGCTCAATCTGCTATGATAATTTTTGATCCATTGGGAGATGTCTATTCTTGTTGGGATGTTGTAGGAATTAGAGAGCAAAGAGTAGGACGATATATGCCTGAGTTTGAGTTGGATGAAGAATTATCTAAAAGATGGTTTGATGTTAGGATTAGTGAATATAAATGTGTAAAATGTAAGTATGTATTATTTTGTGGTGGCGGATGTCCTTCTTTTTCTTTTCGAGATAAGGGAAAGGTGGAACCTGGAACATGCAATGATTATCCCAAACTATTTACATTTTTGATGCGACAAGTTTATAATGATTATTTAAAGAATAGTTGGCGTGAATAGTAGTTTGAATGAAGTTATATGTTTGTTGTCTGACATAGACAGTTTACGAAAGTGGGCTATGCCTGTGGAATGTTTTTCTTTGTGCAATTTAATTCAGCAAATAGAGAAAAAAGAAATTTCTGACGAAATATTTTTCTTATCTGGATTAGAATTTTCTTTGCTCAATTTTTATGGGTATCTGAAGATGAATAAAAAGTTGGTCTTTTTATCTATTGAATTAGAAAAAAAATTGTATTCTGATTTTTCTTCGATAAATATTTGTGAATTGAAAGAACAATTAGACAATGTTATGGAAAAGTATTCTATGATTATTTCAAAACCTATTATAGTAAAAATGCTGCGATGACACACGAACAAATTTCGCATAAAATAGTCACAGCTTTACATGTTGCTTATCCGGATGCTTCAATTGGGGTTGGTGGTTCTGTTGCTGAAGGAACATATCGTGAAGATAGTGATATTGATATCCTGTTTTTGAGAGAAGGACAGACGGAATCTTATTCTGTGTCTTTTGTCTATGAGGGAATTGATATCAGTATTTTTAGTTTTTCCATGTCTTTCTTTAATAGTAATGATAGGAAATATTTGTATACATATCATAATATGCCGATTACTTTTATATCGGGTGTTTCTGTACTTTATGATGAGAAGAGGCTAATAGAAGAAATACGAAAGATAGTGGATAATCTTTTAGAGAGGCGTTCTTTTTTGAGGGAACTTTTGATTAAAGATTTGAAAAATGGGATAGAAAAACTGTTCAATTTTCAATCCCAGTCTGTATTGGAGCGCAAACGAATTTATTATGATATTATACACAGTATAGTTTATATTTTCTTTTTGAAAAAATACCCTGATAAAATTATTAATAAGCAATATGGGAGGAATCCTTTTACTATAATAGCTTCTGAAGATTATTATCTGTATGTGAATTTGAAAATGTGTGGGTGCTATACTTCTTTTTCATTTAGTAAGTTGAAAAGTCTTTTTGAAAACCATATACTAACTAATTATTGAGATTATGAGAAACAAAAAGGAAATTGTATCTTTAAATGCCGTTAAGTTTGAAGCTGTTGATGGCATGAGTTTGGATGAAAGATTGGAAAAATTAACATCCAAGGAGTTGAAAGCAGTAAAAGCAGGTGATGATTGCCAGTGGATGGATTATTATGGTTGTGATACGATGTGTAATGGGGTGAATGCATATTATTGTCCTGATAAGAAACCTGATGATTGGTGTAATGCTCATGGAGATTGTGGAGGTCATTGTAGCTTTGAATGTGGCGGCACTTATGAGGGAGGATTAGGATGTATTTATTATGATATCTGTTTTATTATGACGTAAAATAATAGAGCTAAAATGAGATATATTGTTATTTTGTGTTGCTTCTGTTTGTTTTCCTTTCTTTCTTATGCTCAGACAAAAGGGAAAATATTGGATGGCAAAACACTGTTAGGTTTAGAAGGGGTAAATATTTATATTTCCAAAGATACTCTAGGTATTGGCATTACAAATGAGAAAGGGGAATTTGATTTACAAATGTTCCGGCATTGTTTGGATAATGATACTATAGTCTTTTCTTATATAGGTTATCAGACACTAAAGTGCGGGTTAAAGAAACTGAAAGAGAATGACTATCAAGTTCTTTTGTTTGAAGCATCACAGTGTCTTGGTGAAGTTAATATTACAGCAAAACGGAGATCTTATTTTTTGGATTTTAAATTTGTTTCTACTATGCCAAAAAGGTTGTTTTCATTTGGCTCTTTTTTGCTAGGACATAAACTATATATTGTTGCGGGAGATGAAACTGAAACAAAGCTAAATAAATTGGGGATGGAATACTGGGAATATCGTTCTTCTAATATATATGTATACGATATTGAAAGAAATCTTTGGGAAACAAAAAAATATAAAGTTGAAGATCGGGCTTGTCATGCTGCACATTTTTATAATAATCGTATTTTTATTTTGGGAGGAGTTAGATATTCGACCAACCGGCGCATGGAATATACAGATGAAAAGATGGAGATGTACGATTTGACAAAAGATACACTATATGTAGAATCTGTCAATCCTCATCCGGCTAAGAATTTCACTTCTTTGATTTATGACAATTTATTGTTTGTGATCGGAGGATCTTCTAAAAAGAATGTGTTTTGGGATAAGATTCATGCTCTTGATTTGAAACGCGGATACTGGTATGAAATAGGAGATATACCGGAAAAAATGCAAAGAGAGATGAATGGCATTTTGGTCGGGCATAATGTTTATTTTTTTGGTGGAAAGCGTACTATTCCTTTATGGGATATAAATTCTTATAATTTATTGACCGGAGAATGGAAAAGTCTTTGTGATTTGAAAGAAGCGGTCAGCTATCCGGCATTAGTAACCCATAATAACTTGATATTCATTTATGAGTATAATACGTTGCAAGTTTACAATGTTTCTACCAATATGTTGTATTCTTATCCTATTAATTTAGAATTGGAATATTCCAGTATGCATTATTATGACAGTAAACTTTATATTGTCGGAGGGTGTAGAACTGGCGGTTTCGGGACTGTTCATCCGACGGCAAAGGTGGTTAGTGTTGATGTGAGCCAATTATATAAGGATTAATAGAAGTGGTTGTGTTTTATGAAAAGTTTTCCGTTCTATAATCAATTGGACAAGAAGGATTGTGGTCCTGCCTGTTTGCGTATGATAGCTAAATATTATGGGAAAAGCTATTCATTGCCAACTCTTCGTAAATGTGCTTATATTACAAGGGGGGGGAGTTTCTTTGATGGGACTTAGTGATGCAGCGGGAACTATTGGTTTTAAAACGATGGGATTACGTATAACATTAGATCAGTTGGTAAATGATGTGCCTTTACCTTGTATTCTGTATTGGAAACAGAACCATTTTGTAGTATGTTACGGTATAAAAAAGAGGAGGGGACATTATCATTTTCTGATAGCAGATCCAGCCAAGCAACCGATAAGTTATGCAGAAGAAGAATTAAAAAAAAGTTGGTTGTCAATGGAAAATGCAGGGTGTGAAGTTGGAGTCGCGTTAGCTTTAGAACCCACAATAGATTTTTTAGAGTATGAAGACGAATTGGAAAATAACGGTCATAAGCTAAGCTTTTTTATTAAATATCTTACCCCTTACAAGAAGCAATTGCTACAATTAATGTTGGGAATACTTCTTGTCTCTTTACTACAACTTATACTTCCTTTTTTGACCCAAGTGTTAGTAGATGTAGGCATTCGCAATGGAAATTTGAATTTTATAACTTTGGTACTGGTTGCTCAGGTAATAATTTCTATATCACAGCTTTCTGTTGAATTTATTCGTAGTTGGATATTACTTCATGTTAATACACGTATTTCTATAACCTTAATATCTGATTTCTTAATAAAATTGATGAAATTGCCGTTACATTTTTTTGATACAAAGTTATTAGGAGATTTAATGCAACGTATCAGAGATCACAATCGTATTAGATCATTTCTTATGGGATCGTCTATTACTACCTTATTTTCTTTTGTCAATTTCTTTATTTTTGCCTTTGTTCTTGCTTATTATAATTTGACAGTGTTAGGTATCTTCTTATTGGGTAACACTTTGTATGTGTGTTGGATACTCGTTTTTATGAAGTATCGGCGGGAATTGGATATACGCCGTTTTGCACAAGCGGCAGGCGAACAAAGCAACCTGATACAAATTGTAACTGCTATGCAGGAAATCAAACTAAACAACTGTGAGACTCAGAAACGCTGGCAGTGGGAACGTATACAGGTGAAACTGTTCAAAATTAGTATAAAAGGTTTGGCACTGGGACAGATTCAGCAAGTGGGTTCCATATTCTTTAATCAAACTACCAATATTGTGATTTCCTTTATTGCGGCAAAAGCCGTAATAGATGGACAGATGACGTTGGGTATGATGATGTCTCTGACCTATATTATCGGTCAGTTGAGTTCTCCGGTATCTTCTTTTATTGGTTTTGCACAGCAATTTCAGGATGCTAAAATTAGTTTGGAGCGTCTGAACGAGATACATGGACGGAAAGACGAGGAACAGGATATTTCGTCAAAACTTACAGTGTTGCCGGAAAAAGGGGATATACGGATAGAGAATGTTTCATTCAGTTATGACGGTGCAAACAGGGATTATGTATTGGATGATGTTTCTTTACACATTCCTCAGCATAAAATGACCGCAATTGTAGGGGCGAGCGGTAGTGGTAAAACTACTTTGATAAAATTGATGCTTGGTTTTTATACTCCCAATAAAGGAGCGATCAAGATACAGGATACTCCGTTAGAGAACATTAATCCACATTTATGGCGTGCCCGAACCGGATCTGTGATGCAGGATGGTTTTATATTCTCCGAGACAATTGCACAGAATATTGCGGTAGGTGAGGAGCAAATTGATATTGAACGTTTGAGACATGCGGTGACCATTGCCAATATCCGTGATTTTATAGATTCCTTACCGTTGGGATACAATACTAAAATCGGTATGGAAGGAAATGGCATCAGCCAAGGGCAGAGACAGCGTATTTTGATAGCCCGTGCGGTGTATAAGAATCCGGATTACCTGTTTTTTGATGAAGCCACCAATGCACTGGATGCGAATAATGAGCGCGAGATAATGGAGCATTTGCATGAATTTTATAAAGGGAAAACAGTTGTAGTAGTGGCTCATCGGCTGAGTACGGTGAGGGATGCAGATAATATTATAGTACTGGATAAAGGTAAAATAGCCGAAGAGGGAACCCACAAGGAATTGGTAGAACGGAAGGGGTTATATTACCGGTTGGTAAAGAATCAATTGGAGTTGGGTAATTAGAAATTGGTAATTTAAGACAGTGGAAGAGGAGAAGAAATATAAAGAGATAGAGCTGCGTAGCGAGGAAGTGCAGGAAGTGATGAATCACATTTCCCCTTGGGTGGTGAGATGGGGGATAACTGTGCTGTTCATTATTCTGTTGGCTTTACTGGCAGGGTGTTGGATATTTAAATATCCGGATGTCTTGCAGGCGGAAGTGACACTGACCACTGAAGAACCTCCCGCTTTTATATTGGCGCGCTCTATGGGTAAAATAGATACTTTATATGTACACAATGGCGATACGGTGAAGGCAGGCGAACATTTGGGAGTCATTCAGAATGCTTCTGTTACGGAAGATGTACTATGGCTGACAGATCGTATGAAAGACTGGGAAATAGCAGGTTATGAACCGGCGAAAGGGGCCGAGTATTTTATAGGTAAGCGTTTGCAATTAGGAGAATTGCAGTCTGCATACGCTTCATTTATGATTGCTCTTTCAGATTACGTTCGCTTTATCGAGCAAGATTATTATGCAAAGAAGATGGATGCGGGAAAAAAACAACTGGCTGGGCAACGTTCTTATCTTAACTTGGTGGAGCGTGAACATACACTGACCGAAAAAGAAATGGAACTGGCGCAGAGTATGTACGACCGGGATTCCATTTTGTATGCGAGAAATGCAATGATTGTGGCAGAATTTGAAGAGTCGGGCAGCCGTTATTTGCAGAGTTTACGTACCAGAGAGACTTCAGGCATGAGTTTGTTGCAGGCTGAAATGCAATTAAAACAACAGGAGGAAAACTTGCTGGACTTGGGTAAACAGGCTTATGATGAGGAACAGAACCGCAGGCTTGAATTGAAAAATGCAATTGAGCAGCTTCAGGCACAGCTGAGTTCGTGGGCACAGAACTATCTGTTTAGTAGTCCTATTTGCGGTAAGATCACTTTTATGACAGTTTGGAGTCGCAATCAGAATGTACAGTCGGGTGAGACTGTTTTTGTGGTTCAGCCTTCCGAAGATTCGAAAGTGATTGGTAAAGCAAAACTCCCTTTACAAGGTTCGGGAAAGGTGCAGGTGGGACAGAAAGTGCATATCCGTATGGATAATTACCCCGATCAAGAGTTTGGTTATGTGAGGGGGAAAGTGGAAAGTATCTCTCCGGTTCCGACGGAAGAGGGACTTTATGTAGTGGAAATAGTATTGCCGGAAGGTTTGCATACGAATTATGGTAAAACCCTTCCGACTTTACGTGAATTGAAAGGCACGGCAGACATTATATTGGCAGACAGAAATGTATTGGAGCGTTTATTAGCCCCGTTAAGGAAGATAGTAGAATACGAAGACTAAATAAAACCTTTGCTACTTTCCGCCAACTCCCGAACTTTTTCGTACTTTTGCCCATTCAATTAGTATGAACGATGGAAGTGACTTTAATCGTTCAATCGTAAATTGTCTAATCGTAAATAATCAAATGTTAACAAAAGTAATAGAACAAGCCAAAATAGATCGTTTTGCCAGATGGATGGGGCATGCGGAGAGAATTGTAATTGTAGCCCATGTAGCACCGGATGGCGATGCCATAGGCTCTTCATTGGGATTGTGGCATTTCCTGAATTCACAAGATAAAGTTGCGAATGTCATTGTGCCGAATGCTTTCCCCGACTTTCTGCGATGGATGCCGGGTAGCAAAGATGTATTACTCTATGACCGCTACAAAGAATTTGCCGATAAACTGATTGCTGAGGCTGAAATAATCTGTTGTCTGGATTTTAATGCATTGAGTCGTATTGATGCAATGGCGGATGCAATAAAGGCAGCAAAAGGAAAGAAGATTTTGGTAGACCATCATCTATATCCCGAAGATTTTTGTGATATCACGATCTCACATCCCAATATTTCTTCTACTTCGGAGCTGGTATTCCGCTTGATATGCCGCATGGGGTATTTTAATGAAATAACCAAAGAAGGAGCAGAGTGCATCTATACTGGTATGATGACCGATACGGGTGGCTTTACTTATAATTCCAATAATCGGGAGATTTATTTTATCATCAGTGAATTACTTTCCAAGGGTATCGATAAGGATGACATTTACCGGAAAGTTTATAATACTTACTCTGAAAGCCGCTTGCGACTGATGGGTTATGTGCTTTCAAATATGCAGGTTTATCCCGATTATCATTCTGCCTTGATCTCATTGACAAAAAATGAGCAGGGACGTTTCAATTATATCCGGGGAGATAGCGAGGGGTTTGTAAATATCCCTCTGAGCATAAAAGGGGTGGTTTTCTCTTGCTTCCTGCGTGAAGACACGGAGAAGCCGATGATTAAGGTTTCATTGCGTTCTGTGGGTACATTTCCTTGCAATCAATTAGCTGCTGAATTTTTCAATGGAGGCGGACATCTGAATGCTTCCGGTGGTGAATTTTATGGTACGCTGGAAGAAGCAAAGAAAGTCCTGGAACGTGCTTTAGAGAAATTCAAGCCTTTATTGAATGCGAAAGGATAAAAAAAGAGGGGCACAAAGGTTAAAAGATACGAACTTTCCTCGTAGAGCTTTCAACTTTCAACGAAATCGAATACTTTTGTACGGAATTACTAAATAACAGATAATGAAGAAACTTACATTATTCTTTTTGTCTTTGCTGGTATGTGGTCTGGCTTTTCAGGCTTGTGATAACACCAAGACTTATGCAGAAATGCTGGAGGAAGAAAAAGAGGCCATTAAAGCATTTATAAAAGACAATAATATTAAGGTTATATCCCAAACAGAGTTTTACAGAAACGACTCGATTACGGATACGCTTAAAAATGAATATGTGCAACTCGCCAGCGGTGTATATATGCAAATACGGGATAAAGGCTCTAAAAATCCTGCCGATACAGTAAAAGCGAACGACCAGATCTTGGTACGTTTCATGGAATACGGCCTTATTCAAGGAGATACGACAATGTCTAACTTAGGATTTGCCGAAGTAGTGGATGAATTTAATTACCGGGTAACGAGTTCTTCCATTGCTGGTCAGTTTACGCAAGGATTGATGCTTTCTTATTACCAAACGACTGCTGTTCCTGCCGGTTGGTTAGTACCACTGGCTTATGTACGCGACATGGCACACGTCAGACTGATCGTTCCTTCAAAGATGGGACACAATACAGCTATGCAGTCCGTATACCCTTATTACTATGATATCCGTAAATACCAAATCTATAGGTAATTATAGTATATAACCAACAATCTTTAAATCATTAACCTAATGACTCTAATCAAATCTATCTCTGGAATCCGCGGAACTATTGGCGGAGGAGCGGGTGTGGGCTTGAATCCGCTTGACATTGTGAAATTCACATCAGCGTATGCCACACTTATTCGCAAAACGTGCACGGTAAAAAGCAACAAAATTGTAGTAGGACGCGACGCCCGTATTTCGGGTGAAATGGTAAAGAATGTAGTAGTAGGTACCCTGATGGCTATGGGATGGGATGTAGTGGACATTGATCTGGCTTCTACACCGACCACCGAATTGGCCGTAACTATGGAAGGCGCCAGTGGTGGTATTATCCTGACTGCTTCGCACAATCCGAAACAATGGAATGCCCTGAAATTGCTGAATGAACGCGGCGAATTTCTGAATGCTGCCGAAGGTAACGAAGTACTTCGCATTGCCGAGGCTGAAGAATTTGACTTTGCTGATGTAGATCATCTGGGATCATATCGCAAGGATCTGACTTACAATCAAAAACATATAGACAGTGTGTTGGCGCTTAGTCTGGTGGATGTAGAAGCTATCAGAAAGGCGAACTTCCGCGTGGCTATTGATTGTGTGAACTCTGTGGGTGGTATTATTCTGCCTGAGTTACTGGAACAACTGGGTGTACAACATGTAGAGAAGCTTTACTGCGAACCGACCGGTGATTTCCAACATAATCCTGAACCGCTTGAAAAGAATCTGGGGGACATTATGAACCTGATGAAAGGTGGCAAGGCTGATGTAGCTTTCGTAGTTGACCCTGACGTAGACCGCTTGGCAATGATTTGCGAAGATGGAAAAATGTATGGCGAAGAATATACGCTGGTGAGCGTAGCCGATTATGTGTTGAAACATACTCCGGGTAATACAGTTTCTAACCTGAGTTCTACACGTGCTTTGCGTGATGTAACCCGTAAGTATGGCAAGGAATATTTTGCTTCTGCCGTAGGCGAAGTAAACGTTACTACTAAAATGAAAGAAGTGGGTGCCGTGATCGGTGGTGAAGGCAATGGTGGAGTTATTTATCCGGAAAGTCACTACGGACGTGATGCGCTGGTTGGTATTGCCTTGTTCCTGAGCCATCTGGCACATGAGGGCAAGAAGGTGAGCGAGCTTCGTGCAACTTATCCTGCTTATTTCATGGCAAAGAATCGCGTAGATCTGACTCCTGAAACAGATGTGGATGCTATTCTGGCTAAGGTGAAAGAACTTTATAAGGATGAAGAAATCAATGACATCGATGGTGTGAAAATAGACTTTGCCGATAAGTGGGTACACTTGCGTAAAAGTAACACCGAACCGATTATCCGCGTGTATAGTGAAGCTTCTACAGCGGAAGCAGCTGAAGAAATCGGTCAGAAGATAATGAAAGTGATTGAAGATCTGGCAAAGTAAAAGTTGTCAGGAACAGATATATAAATATTAAGTAAATGGGAAGCCTCGGCTTCCCATTTTTTATTTTAGTGAGAGTACTTTTTCAATCTCTCCTTCAAAGTTAGGGGTGAATATGCCTTTCCCCATATTCTCTTTAATTTCTTCTACGGTCCAGAATCGTCCGCCGTCCAGTTCGTCACTGGGGGTGATTTCACCGTCGTAAACCGTTTTGTGTACAAAGACAAGCTCTTTCTCGCGTGCAGATTCAAAAACGTAACTCGTAATGGTTTCGGGAGTAAAGTCAGTAATGCCCAGTTCCTCACGTACTTCGCGCTTTAGAGCCATTTCTACACTTTCGCCCAGGTCTACATGTCCTCCTACGGAAGTATCCCACTTTCCCGGCTGAATATCTTTCCATTCGGGACGTTTCTGCATATACAGTTCGCCTTTGGAATTAAAAACGTGAAGGTGAATGACCGGATGTAAGAGTTTGCTACCACTGTGGCATTCGCCACGTGTAGCGGCACCTGTAATATTCCCCTGTTCGTCGACAATAGGAAACATTTCTTGGTTGTTATCGCTGTTCATAATTTTACGGTATTAATAATGAAGAATCTCCATAACTCAGAAAACGGAAGCCATGACCTAATGCGAAGTCATATATCTTTTGCCAATTGCCTTTTACAAAAGCCGAGACAAGCAATAGCAATGTACTTTGCGGTTGATGGAAATTAGTGACCATGGCACATACAATCTTGTAGTCGTAGCCCGGTGCAATAATGATCTGCGTGCTGGTATGCAGGGCTTCCATATCGTGACGGTTCAGATAGTCGAGTATAGCTTGCAGGGCTTTTACAGATGTGATATTCGCAGCTTCTTCAGCTGTTTCATAAGGCTGCCATTGGCGGACGTGAAGTTCTTCTTCTGTGGCATCCGGATTTTTCAGTAGAGTAACGCCGATATGGTAAAGGCTTTCCAGTGTTCTTACTGAAGTAGTACCTACTGCAATTGCTTTTCCATCGTGTGCAATCAGCTTTTCAATGGTTCCGCGTGACACGGAAATATATTCCGTATGCATTTCGTGCCCTTCAATCTCTTCACTTTTAACGGGTTTGAAAGTACCTGCACCTACGTGTAATGTCAGTTCTTCAAGATCAATTCCTTTTTCTTTCAGAGCATCCAGTACACGGGGGGTAAAGTGTAGTCCGGCAGTAGGAGCAGCTACGGAGCCTTTTATTTTAGAATAAACAGTCTGATAGGTTTCCTTGTCACTTTCCTGAGTATCCCGGTTCAGGTATGGCGGAATGGGGAGTTCTCCGAATACTTCAAGAATATCGGCAAAAGTAATCTCCGGATTATTCCAACGGAAATCAACCCAATGGCTGGTGCCATGACATTCACCACGAGTGGCAGTCAGAGTTATCGGTTGCCCTTTTACGGTCATTTCCCGTTTTAGCGTGCCTTCTTTCCATTTCTTCAGATTACCGATCATGCAGAGCCAGGCAGCGTGTTCGGTTTGCTGGAAATTGAGGACGTAGTCGTTTGGCTCAATGGGTTCTAGGCAAAATACTTCAATCAGAGCACCGGTATCTTTGCGGAAGTGCAGTCGTGCCTGTATTACTTTTGTGTTATTGAATATCATCAGACTCCCTGTCGGCAGATAGGATGAAAGTGAAGTGAAGCGATCTTCGGAAACTTTGCCGTGACGGTAGACCAGGAGTTTGGACTGATCGCGTACTGGCAGAGGAAATTTGGCAATACGCTCATCCGGTAATGGATAATTGAATTCGCTGATACGGATATGTTTTGGATCTTCTTTCATGATAAACTTCTTTACGGGCTGCAAAGGTACGGATATTTATCGTCTTTTTTCTATCTTTTTTTATTGAGTTGCCGTATCTTTGTAGAACGATTGTTTGTTTAAGCAACTTCAATCATAAATTGTAAATAGCTAAATTGTAAATGATATGATGAAAATTGGTGATAAAGTACGCTTCCTCAATGAAATCGGCGGAGGAATCGTGAAAGGATTCAGGGGGAAGGATATTGTATTGGTGGAAGATGCTGATGGCTTTGATATTCCGATGCCCATGCGTGAGTGCGTAGTAATTGATACGGATGATTATAATATGACCCGGCCGGTGCCGAAAGCAACTCCGAAGAAAGCGGAGGAGAAGCCGGTACGTTCTTCTATTTCTCACTCGGTTCAGGAAGAAAGTGAGATGCAGCGCTTGTCCAAACCGCAGGTATCTGTTTACCGTCAGCCGGAAATGCGTGGTGGAGATATTCTAAATGTTTTTCTGGCTTTTGTACCGGAAGATATTAAGGCTGTCAGTACTACTCCTTTTGAATCTTATCTGGTGAATGATAGTAATTACTATCTGTATTATACTTACCTCTGTGCAGAAGGAAAAGCATGGAATGTCCGTTCCAATGGAATAGTAGAGCCGAATACGAAGTTGCTGCTGGAGGAATTTGAGAAGGTGGAGCTGAATGACCGTGAACATGTTGCAGTACAGTTCATCGCTTTTAAAGAGGATCGCTCTTTTGCTTTGAAGCCGGCAGTCAGTGTAGAACTTCGCATAGATACGGTGAAGTTTTATAAGCTACACACGTTCCAGGAATCAGAATTCTTTGAGACCCCTGCACTGATTTATGATATAGTGAAAGATGATGTTCCTACCAAACAAGTGTATGTATCAGCTGAAGATTTACAGTCTGCTTTGCTGCAAAAGAAAACTGAAGATAAACCAAAGTCCCAGCCAATTGTGAAGCGCAGTGGACAAAATGGTATCATCGAGATCGATTTACATATCGGAGAATTGCTGGATGATATTAAAGGAATGAGTAACAGCGAAATATTGAATTACCAGCTGGACAAATTCCGGGAAGTTCTGGAACAATATAAGAATAAACGTGAACAGCGCATTGTTTTTATTCACGGTAAAGGTGACGGTGTGTTGCGCAAAGCATTGCTGGAAGAACTGAAACGTAAATATCCGAATTTCCGGCATCAGGATGCTTCTTTCCAGGAATATGGTTTCGGAGCGACGATGGTGACGATAAAATAGTTACAGGTTACGAGCTACAGGCTACAAGTAGCTGCGCTTTCATTCCGAAAGGCACTTGTTACTTGTAGCTCGTAGCTTCGTAGCTCTTATATCTTCCTCTTTCCCAAAGGAATAGAAAGTCCGATGAAAGCATTTACATGTTTGGAATTATTTTCGAAAAACATATAGTCAGTACCCAGCATCAAAGGACCTACCTTGAAAGCAAAGCCGAATGTTTCACCACCTTGAAGCATGGAGTAACTTAATGTAGCGTTGATTAAAGTGTTCGGACGATAATTGGCGGATAAAGTCAATTCGGAATATGTCTTTAGCTGTCCGAAGCGGGTAGTTGATAATAATCCTACTCCCAGTTTATTATTCAGGAATCCGTATTCTCCTCCTAAAACCATAGTCGGGGATAAAGAAGTGGTGCGGGATTTATTCTCCTTCTTCTGCAAACCGTATAATTCAAAGTCCAGTACATCAGTAGATTCACTGTAATTATCTTTATCAATAGCGATATCTTTGTTTGATTCGGCTATCTGGGTGCTTGATTTACCCCAAGAGATAAAACCTAAGTCGAGGATGGCAGCAGAGAACGTAAGGTTCTTCATCACTTGATAGCTTGCTCCCAGATCTAAGCCTGCTCCGTATCCACTGATACCGAAATTATTGTAGTCCAGATCTGTGATGTATCCATTTTCTTCTTCCAAGTCCAGACCTTTAGCAGAAGCTTCCAGATAAGCATCTGATTTTAGTTGGAATTCGGAGTCTAATCCTGTTTCTTTACCAGACATATAAAGTTGGTTGATCTTCAGATTCAAATTTCCGACACCTAACAATAGTTTGGCTTTACCACCTATAGTCAGACGGTCGTTTATGGCACGTGAATAGCCTGCTCCAACTTCTATATAAGAGTTCAGGCGCAGTTTTTCATTCTGAATATTAAAGGTTCTACCGCTTCCCCAAGTAAAATCTTCCGCATCTGTAGCACGCAGATATTCGAACATGGTTTTAGGAATAGTTGCATCCACATCTACACGTGCTCCTACATTGAATGACCAGAATCCCTTGCCTCTATAGAATCCGAAAGAGATGACATCCGTATTAAGATTGATGTTCAGCTCATTCATTCCTTTCAGGCGGTTGTAGAACTTATCATTGTTGTAAAACTCTCCGTCGGAGTCAAAGACGTCAATAACATCCTGGATACCCAAAGAGTTAGAGGATACCTCGGCGGTCAATGACCCGATAACGGGTAGATTGATATAGCCACGCTTTGGTTGCGCTGCGGGGTTTAGTTGCATACGGGTACTGCTACCGTCCATAAAGTAAGATGAGCGCATATACTGCGCTTGCATGGCTGTGGGGAGAAGAAAAGAGATGCAAATCCCCAGAAGTAAAAGCTTTCTCATTGTGCTTCGTAAATTGTGGATTACTGTTAATGATTACTTATATTTGTTGTTGCAAAGTTAAAAGAACTATTTGTTATATCAAAATTATATAATAAATAAAAATTGAATAAGAAGCTGTCTTCATGGCTATGTGGCTTTATAATTGGATTGAGTGGGAAAAATAAGATGATTGCGGCCTATAGGCACATGTTATTTTATCCGCTCTCCTTTGCAATATGATGGTTTGTTAAGCGTAAAAAGAAGACTATCCTGATCTTTTTTTGAAAGGAAAGTAATGCTGTGTGATTGATTGAGCTATACTATTAAATGATAAACAACGGCATTTTGAGTGCACGCGAAAGAACTTGCATTGTTGAAATCCGGTCTGTTTGAATAAAAACATGCATCAATCTTACCCGGTAAAGACGTTTGCTACCGTATAGCACGCCTTTCTCTTTGTATTCATATACCTTTTTCTTTGCTTCCATCTTCTTTATTTTGTATTGACCACGTATGTGAAGCACAAGATTTACATTCGTGAAGCAGGATATTCACAGCTGCGAAGCAGGTGATTTACGGATGTGGTAAATGCTAAATATTGACTGTCAGTGAAATAAACATGCAGTGCTAATCTAATAAACATAAGCGGTGATGCCTATAAACACTGTTTCCGAACCGGTGAAAGCAAGTGGCAAACAGAATGAAATATGGAGTGTAGGTAAATTTGCCTACACTCTGTTTCTCTTTGCCTACACCACCGCTCAATGCCGATGAACAGGGCGATGCAGCGCATGAGTGTAAGCGTGTAGGTAAAAATGGACATAAACTCCTGTTATAGATAGATAGTGTTGATAAAGGAAAGAGGGTGCTAAACGTGATGTTCAGCACCCTCTTTTACAATTTATTTATTAATCAAAAAGGATATTCCTAATTATCGACATGAAATTATTTCATTTCGATACCCTTGTTCTGCAAAGTGACATTCAATACTCTTGCATATTCAGCATATTGTTTGTCAGTCAGTGCTTTTCTCATCAACTTCAAGTTTCCATAAACTGCATTGTGAAGTTTCTTTTTCTGATCTTTCTTGGCAGCTGTAGCGCGTTCCATCTGTGTAGAGAAGTAATCGCAAATGTTTGCTACTTCTTCATGCTGGTCAGCGGATAAATTCAAATATTTACTCAACTTGGTTACGTTGATGTTACCATCCCATTTTGCAGTTGTAGGTTGATTTCCTGCTGCAAATGTCGTAGCAGTCAGGCAGACTGCTGCCATTAATGTTAATCCTAAACGTTTCATAATACCTACTTTTAATTTGTTATACCTAAAAACAATTCTAACTCTAAAAATCTAATACCTATTGAAAACAGCTCTAAGCGCTTAGCTTTTTCTTTTTACCTGTGCAAATATAGAAATATGTTTTATAACACAAAAGTGAAAAAGAAAGAAAGTGATGCTAAGGTGACTATTTTTTGATATATATCAATTATATGATGTTATTTTGATTGTTTTAGGTCTTTTTTGTAATATGAATGTAATATAGTTATCGCGCACGGTTAAGCATAATGGTAGCAAGCGCTTGGTGAAAATATAAATAGCCTATCGGGTAGACATTTTTCTGCATGCTGCGCGAACTTCGGCAGGAACAGAAGGACACGGTTATTAACAAGAGAAGAATATAATGCTTCATGGTATAATCTTATTGAGTATATGGTGGCAAGTTTTCATTGTCAATAATCTCATCGGGCAGTTGCATTGTTATTCTTGTTTCCGAACTGATCCCTACAAATCCGAGCCCGCCTTTTACATTGCTTGGTATCATGACCGGTTCCATGAGTGCCTCTTCATAATTGCCCGATTCCAGAGTATTTAGGGCTTTTAAATAGCGGAATTCAGCTTCACTGATGCTGAGCAGGCGGACAGTGATACTTTTGGAGCGGCGAGTGACGTTATAAAGCCATAAATTGTAATCATGATAAAGTTGAGTATAAACCTTCAATGTACAGGTAGCATCAGAAAAGCGGTCATCGGTAAAGACATTATATTTATTCTCAATGTAGCTACCAAATAAATCATCTTCATCGTCTTCACTGCTGCTGGGTTTTCCATCTGTCAGTATCACATCTTCTCGATTGATGATACTTGTTTCTCTGGCATAGAGGACGGTATCTATGCGGCTGTCGTATTGTCCGTGAACGGCAATGTCATTCCAAATGTCCAAGCGGTAGTAATTTTTCTCATTAGGACGGTCTTGCAGGGTAATCTTAAACTGGCGATGAGGTTCCCATCCGCTGTACACTCTGATGGGGATGAGGCATGTATCTATTTGGATGGAGCTTACCGGATAAGGAACGGTAACTTCGGCTGTTGTATGATATTTGCCATTTTCAGCTATGGCCTCCAGACAGATTTGCTCACCGGCTTTCAAAGGAGTAGTGATGCGGAATTTTTTGCGTTTTGCTATTTCCGGGAGGTTATTGAGGGGTGCATTAGGATCGTAGACCATATCCAGGCTGCCAATAGGCTTGAGTGGGGGAAGTTCTTCCGCTTTTTCGACAAGCTTCCCGTTGATATATAGGTTTACAGTAGCTTCTTCTACGTGTGAGAGGCCATGTGTACCACTTAGGTTGAGATATACGTAGTTTTCCGGTTCTCCTGCATCAAGGAGGGCGTTCATAATGAGTTGTGGCTCACTGTGAGCCGGGGTATAGGGGATTTCATTCTCGCAGGAGGTGGAGAAAAGGATGATACCTATATATATAATAAGGTGCAAAGAGCAAATCCTTGTTTTCATTTTTTTGTTTCCGGTTTTATGGTTATTTGTTGTCATATCTTAGAACTTGTATGTATAGGTGACAGATGGAATGATCGGTAGCAAAGTTATTTTCTTTATGAATAGCTTTGATGTATTATAGGCACCTGTGTATTTACCGTATTCATCTTTATAGTAGAGGTAATCATAATCGCGCCGTTTGCCATAAACGAGTGTTGGGTTCATTGAATTATAAGCATTGTAGAGGCTGATGTTCCAGGTTCGCATGCCATGTTTGGTTTTCTTGTTGAAGTTCACTCCAATGTTCAATCTATGACTGGCAGGTAGGCGGTAGTTATTACGTTTGGAGATGTAGTCAGTTTGTTCTATGCTGCCATCAGGTTTGAGAATGACCGTTTGCTGCTCCGGTAAGGTAACTGTTCCGCCACTATTGTATATCCAGGAAGCTCCAATGTCAATGCGTTCACTGAATTTATGGTTCAGGCAGAGGCTAATACTGTGCCGGCGGTCGTATTTATAGGGAAAACGCTCACCATCGTTGATACTGCCGTCTTTGAATTGGCGATCTGCTTTAGCCAGGGTATATGCCAACCAACCGGTGGTTTTGCCTATGGTCTTTTGCGCCATGAACTCTATGCCCATTGAACGACCTTCACCCATTTCCACTTTCTCTTCCCAGTTGGTTGAACTGCCAAAGAAAGAAACCCCGTTCTGGTATTCCAGTACGTTTCGCATCTGTTTGTAATATCCTTCAATGGAGAACTCCCACCCCCGGATTCCGGTATAATATCCGCCTAAAGAGTATTGGTTAGCACGCATAGGACGTATGTTTTTGGTAATAGGTACCCATAAGTCTGTGGGCATGGCGAGTGGAGTGGAGGAGAGTTGGTGTACATATTGAGCCATCTGAGAGAAAGATGCCTTTACTGAGAAATCATGATCGAAGCGATAATGAACGGAAAGTCGCGGTTGTATGGAGAAATAATTCTTCCCCTGTGTATTGAACAGAGAAACGTGTACTCCTGCATTTAAACTGGTACGGCTACCTATATCAAAATTATCTTCTGCATAAACAGAAGCCTCATGTCCGTGCAGGTAACTGTTCGAAATACTATTATACAAGGTATCTTGTTCAGTTACGCCATTCTCCTCTTCTTTCATTTTCGAAGTATTGGTTTCCGGACGGAAGGTATGGTATAGGTATTCTACACCAAACTTAATGTGGTGTGAAGGAATAGGTGTATAGTCGAAGTCTGTCCGGAAACTCCAGTCACGGATTCCTGAACGATACTCTGAATCGTATTGATAGAAGTAGGAGTGTGATGGAGAGTAGATATTTTCTTCTTTTGCTTTGCCTTTTAAGATCATGCGATAGCTGTTGAAAGCTACGGTTGTATTGCTAAACAGTTTGTTGGTAAATACGTAATTCCAGCGTCCTGCAACGATTGTATTTCCCCAGTTCAGCCCATTTTTGCTTTCATAACAATCGCTAGTACCGTAACTCTCTTTGAAGTTATAGTGATAGTGATCCTTTCCATGATAAAAACTCAGGAAAAGCCGACTGCGATCGTTAAACTTATGATTTACTTTGGCATTGAGGTCATAGAAGTAATAATTGAACTCATCACCGTCACTGCTGAAAGCTTTTCCCATAAAAGCTGTGTGTGTGGTACGTCCACTAAGCGAAAAAGAAGTGCGATCTTTGATAATAGGTCCTTCCAAATGTATTTTATCAGTGAGTGTACCTATGCTCAGTGCACCATGATAACGTTTCATATCCCCGTCGTTGGTACGCACGTCTACAATAGACGAGAGACGTCCGCCATAGCGTGCCGGAAAAGAACTCTTGAACAGTGTAACCTTTTTCACAGCTTCGGGTGTGAAGATAGAGAAGACACCTAATAGATGGTCAGCATTATATATAGGAATACCGTCCAGCAATATCAAGTTCTGATCCGGTCCTCCGCCACGCACATATAAGCCGGAGAAGCCTTCGGTTCCTGCCTGTACGCCTGGCATTAGCTGGATGGTTTTCAATATATCAGCCTCTCCCAGTACAGCGGGTGTATGTTGTATTTGTGCCATGGGAATCTCATGTGCACCCATGGCGGTGGCTTGGATGCCGGCTTCCTTTTTGTCCGAAAGTATGATCACTTCCGCCAGTTCGTTATTAGTGTTCAGGCGAATATTGAGCACGGTGTCTTGGTTTAGCGGGAACGAACTGTGCCGTGTTTCGTACCCTAAATACGAAAAACTTAATTCTGCATCTCCCTCAGGTAAGGTGAGGGTATAGAAACCGAAAGGATTGGTGGCAGTGCCCACACGCTGACGACTATCGAGAACATTGGCACCAATCAGCGTCTCGGAAGACGCTCCGTCTGTCACGTATCCGCTGATCGTGAACCGTCGGCTTACGGTTTTCTGCGGCATGGGCCGCTTATGTAGCAAAATATGTTTTCCTGATATTTCGAAGCCTATAGGCTGCATTTCAAAAGCCTTCCGCAGGATTTCATTGATAGTGAGATCGCGGACAGCCAATGTGATACGGCTATTCAAGCGTACTTCTTCTCCATAGATGAAGCTGTAACCGGTTTTTTGTTCCATTTGTTTCACAAACTCTTCCAGTGTGGCATTTTGTAGTTTAATACTAAAACGCGTTTGTGAAGGATTGGCCTGTAAAACACAAGTGGCAAATACGAGCGTACTTTGCAGAGTACAGGTCGAGAGGAGAACCGCTCCCATCAGGAATAATTTCCTGATGGTGCGGGGTGAGCAGATAGAAGATTTCATTCTAGTTTAATTTTTGTGTGATTGTTATAGTGTCATTAGTTTTTGTGTATCCAAACTTTTGGTTGCGACAAAGCAAAGAAAGGATTTCTTCCAATGTTTCACCATTAGAAAAAGTAGCCGTCATGTGGTAGTTCTGCAAGTCAGCATCTTCTATACGAATGTCCGTATGAAAAGCATTGGAAAGTTGCCGGACAATCTCCTGCAGAGGAATACTTTTAAAAAGTAGTGTTCCGTTTCTCCAGGCAATCTCTTCCGATGCATCCTTTTCGGTGTGTAAAGTTAAGTTCTTTTTATCCTTATTGTAGATAGCACTTTCGTTAGGTGAGAGTACCAGGCGTTCTTCTTCTTTACCGATAAGGCTGACAGCAACAGAACCTTCCAGTAACGTTGTTTTAACTTGCGCATCTTCGGGATAGGCTTCGATATTGAAATGAGTACCCAAAACTTGTACTATAACCGCTTCGGCCTTTACCTTGAAAGGGTGTGCCGCATCTTTACTGACTTCGAAGTAAGCTTCACCCTGCAATTGTACTTTCCGGTCTTTTCCTCTGAACCGTTCGGGGTAAGTCAGGGTAGAGTAGCGGTTCAGTACAATTTCCGTTTGGTCGGGTAATGTTATACTACGTGTTTCTGCCAGCGTGGATACGGTTTGCAATGGTACCGGGGCGAACATATAGTATGCCCACCATCCCAGTACGCAAAGCACGGCAACGGCGGCTGCATTCGCCATAGTGCGCAATGGAAGAATGCGGTGTTGCAGACGTGGTAACCGTTTTTCTAGAAGTATCCAACTGTTAGTTTTGGAAAATTTTCCTCTCGGCGAACGGGTGGAGGCTACGAGTTTGTTGAGTATTTTTTCAAAATCTTGTTCCATGTTCTTCATCTTTCTTTTCTATAAAGACAGGTGAAATGAAAAAACTCCCTACGCTAAATCCTTTTTTTATTTGGGAAATTGCATCTTTTGCTGATTCATTCTCATTATTTATTATAGTGAAAGTCAGGTTTAGGTTATTTGGGTTGCAGGTAGACCGTGATTTGTGTTCTTTTCGCTTCCTTGTCCTGCGGGATACAGACGATACGAAACTCTGCCTTATTTTTAATTTTCTTGGGATAGATCTTCACGTGCAGATTGGCAGATTTCTTTTTTGCAGGAATAATAATCTTTTTATCCTCGATACTGAATACGACTGTTTGTCCTGGCATACTAACTCCGTTGATAAGGACTTCCCGGTCTTCTTTTTTCTTCTCCGCAGCGATAATTTTAATGTCGAACTCTTCAACATCTTTACTCCTGTCGAATGAATAATTCTTGGTAGTCTTGTCAAAGCCTACATATTCTTCGGGATAATTGGAATTGTTCTCACTGCATGCGGCAAGGATGAAGAGAATAGCTGCAGCTCCCGCCATTTGTTTACAAAGTTGTTTCATACTGTTTTAATTTAGTCTAGTTTATAGTTCATAATTAAAGACAGGGGAGGAGAAAGAAGTCCCTATAGGAATAAAACTAAAATGTGTTAATGTGTGGAAGAAGGGGGAATATATGATTATGGCTCTTGTTGGATCATGTATTATCCAGCAAGAGCCATCTGATATAAAGGAGCTATATTTTAATTAGCTTGATTCTCAACAGTATTTTGATAGCTGACAGGCCTTACATATTCTATCTGGACATTACTCTGTTCATTCTCCTCTAACAGCATAGAATGAGGTTCCGGTACTGCGAGCTTTATTTCTGTCGCGTTGAAATTCCGTGTAAAGCGGATCATTCCTGCCTTCTGAGCTTGTGCTTCAATAGCATGCAGATAGAAATTCTCCAGACGTAATGAGTCATTTTCACCGGAAGCGGAAATGAATTCCCTTACATTGGTTGTTTTGACGTGAGATAAGTATATGTTACGGAAATGAGGGTAGCCTTTCTCCGGAGGATCTACCGGGGTGAGCATTGTTTGCCAATGTTCCGGTATTTCTTTGCCTTTATACTCTTCAGGCAGTGTGCTATAGCTGTATTTAGGATTCCAGTTAGGCTCGGCTCCAAGAACTCTGCGGTTATTTTCGGCTTCTACCCGGGTTACATAAATATTCTCGATGGTTCCGCCACGGGTTGTGGCGCTCTTTAGTTGTAATATAACCGAAGTCCCCATGGCTTTGAGGTCGTGAGCCAGTATATTGCGTATGCTGCCGGAAGTTTCGCTGCCGCATGTAATCAATCCTCCACCTTTGTGAGCGATACAATTGCGTATCACTACATTTTCTGTAGGGCGGTTCACGCGTAAACCGTCGGCATCTCTGCCTGCCTTCAGGCATATATTATCATCGTTACAGTCTATTTCACAGTTCTCTATCAAGATATTTGTGGATGAATCTATATCGATGCCATCCGTACTGGGACCACGTCCGCCAATATTGTTATTAATAATTAATCCGTCTACTGTACAGTGGTCAGAGTATAAAATCTGGCATCCCCAAAAACCGGTACGCATCAATGTGAAATTACTTAGAGTGACGTCCGAACTATTTTCAACAAGGATACCGCGGACGCGCTTACAGTCGTAATCCACGATCCAGCGTAACCCTTTGGCTTCGTATTCTTTTCGCATAGCCCAGTATTTATCCCAATATATCTTACCCCGGCAATCCAGAGTCCCTTCACCGCTGACAGATGCTTTCTCTTCGCCGATGATGTTGATTACTGCTGCGGGCCATACCATCTCAATACCTGCAATGCGCGAGCGGAATTCCGGATAACAATGAATATCAGGACAGGCTATCAGGGTCACGCCTTTGCTTATTTGCAGATTAACCCCGCTTTTAACAAAGAGTGCTCCTGTCAGATAATAACCCGGTTGCAGCGTAACGGTTCCTCCTCCGGAGAGTGCGCAACTGTCTATTGCTTTTTGAATGGCATCTGTACTAAGAACTGTACTATCGGCAACAGCACCGAAGGAGTTAGCGGATACCACTGTACTACTATCCGGTAATTGCCGGCTACCTACATTCTCTGTCCAAGAGAAGTCCGGTTGTTGAGGGATTTTTCCCCATTCAAAGTTATTAGTATCAAGTCGGGGGTGTGCACACGAAAAAAGAAGTGCTCCTGACAAGAGCAGGGAAAAGGTATATCTTCTTTTCATATAATTAAAGTATTGATTATTAATTGTCATCCGATCTCTATGAATCCTACTGAAAAAATCACCGCTAAAGTAGGGCATTTACATCATTTGTTATATAGAGGTATGTACAGATGCATGTAATATTTGTTTTTGTGCGCTATTTATACCCTGTCCATACCTGAGTTGTATCCGAACAGTACTTGCTCCGTACATTCTCCACTCAGAGGTACCTCTACACGGAGAAAGTACGGTGTTGGTACGGAGCAAGTGCGTTTCAAGAAAGGCTGGGAGTACTGGAATCTGATGAAAAGCACGATTTTCTATGTTTTTGTCTGTTTTTACATTGCCTCTTTTCTTATATGGTGCTAAGTTTGCGATACATTTTAATATTATTGAAAAATAGAGGATATGAGACAGCTATTCGTGATTTTGCTTGCACTGGGTATTGGGATGCCGGTAAATGCCAAACAGATAACTTTCACAAAGAAGGGGGTAATTCATTACTGCATGAGTGGACAAGACACTCTTATTGTTCAGACTGCTTTAAAAAAACACTATACTTTGTCTATTGCTCCGTACAAAGGTGATAAGGCTTGTGCTATCAGTTATACATTCGATGACGGTTTGGCAGAACAATATTCATTGGTTGCTCCTCAGTTTGAGAAAAGGGGATTCCGGGGTACATTTGCTATTAATGGTTCTAAGATTAATAGCGATGGTGGACTAACTACGGATACCACGAGGATGAGCTGGGAGCAAGTGAAAGACTTATCGGACAGAGGACATGAGATATCGAATCATGGTTGGAAACATAAGAATTTTGCCCGATTTCCGTTAGAGGAAATCAGAGAGGATATTTATAAGAACGATAGTGCCATCTTTGCCAATACAGGAGTCATGCCCCGCACTTTTGTGTATCCTAATAACAATAAGAAAGAAGAGGCTAAGAAGATTGCTGTTCAGAACCGGGTAGGTACAAGAACCAAACAACGTTCTATCGGTAGTAAATCTACTCCTCAGAACCTGGAAGCTTGGGTAAATACTTTAATAGAAACTAATGATTGGGGGGTAGGGATGACGCATGGCCTGACCTATGGTTATGATGCTTTTCGTGATCCACAACGCTTCTGGGATCATTTGGATCAAGTAAAAGCGAAGGAGGATAAAATCTGGGTTGGGACATTTCGTGAAGTGGCAGCTTATGTTGAAGAAAAGGGAGCGACTCAGTTGGATATTGTATGTGAAAAAAATCATTTAAGAATAACTCCGGAATTGACTTTGGATAAGGAGTTATTTATAGAACCGTTGACGCTGGTTATTAAAGGAAAGCAGATAAAAAAGATTTCCGTCAGACAAGATGGGAAGAAACTGCCTGTGCTACTTCATACAGATAAAGCCGTTTTTGACTTTAATCCTTATGGAGGGGTGATAGAAGTAAATCTTAAATAAGTAAAACTATAAAAACACGTCTGTTATGAAATAACTGGCAGGCATAAAAATGATTGAAAATGAGGAAAATTGTTTTATTTACTTTATTGTTCTTTCAATATGTAGCGGCGTTTGCCCAAGACATTGAAACAGGTAAGCGGGTGTCGCAGTTGTTTAACTTTGACTGGAAGTTTCAAGCTGGTGATCTGAAAGGGGCACAGGCGGTAGACTATGATGACAGTAGTTGGCGCACGCTCGATTTGCCACATGATTTCCAGATAGAGCAGCCTTGGAGTAAGTCGGGTGGAGGTGCACGCGGCTTTAAGGATATGGGAACCGGTTGGTATCGTAAAATATTTAAGGTAGATCCTGCGTGGAAAGGGAAAAGAGTCTTTCTTGATTTTGAAGGTATTATGCTGATTGGAGATGTGTGGCTGAATGGAAAGAAAGTAGGAAGTACGGATTATGGCTATCTTGGTTTTGAGACAGATATTACCAGACTACTTAATTATGATAAAGACAATGTAGTAGCTGTGTGCGCCTCTACAGGTAAGAAGGGGGGATCTCGTTGGTATACGGGTGGTGGTTTGTATAGGAATGTACATTTGTTGGTGAAGGATAGTATTGCCATAGCCCGTCATGGCGTATTTATTTCTACTCCCCGAATTACAGAACAGAGTGCTGATGTCAGTGTACAGGTAGAGGTGGAAGGGCTTTGCGGCAAACCTCTGAATGTTGAAATTTATGCGAAGGTATTTGCCCCTGATGGTAAACAGGTGGCAGAAGGGAGAATGTTTACTCCTGAAAGGTCCAAACTGCAAACAGTAGAATTATCTTTACCGTCAATTAAGATTGAGAACCCCCAACTTTGGTCATGTGAGACACCTAATCTTTATACAGCAGAGATCGTGCTTTCTCATAATGGAACGGTGGTTGACCGTGTGGTTGAAACTTTTGGTATCCGTACTCTGGAGTTCTCAAAAGAATCAGGGTTTAAACTGAATGGAAAAAAAGTCTTTCTGAAAGGTATTGCTATCCATCATGACTTGGGAGCTTTAGGAGCAGCCGTTTTTGATGAAGCCATTGAAAGGCAGTTCAAGCGATTGAAAGAATTTGGTTATAATCATGTACGTACATCACACAATCCCTATTCGGAATCTTATTTGAGATTGGCGGATAAGTATGGCATCCTGATTGTAGATGAGTTGATTGATAAATGGAGTAGTAGTAATTCGTATTGGGGAGGAAGAGTTCCTTTTACCCAATTGTGGTATCAATTGATTCCTGAATGGATTAAACGTGACCGCAATCACCCTTCTGTAATTTTGTGGAGTTTGGGAAATGAATTGCAGATGAGAGAAGATCTGGCAGGATTTCCTACCGGTGACTGGGGAGTCACTACTTATAAAATATTTGATACGCTTACTAAACGTTATGATGCTACACGGAAGACAACTGTAGCTATGTTTCCTTCGCGGGCTGGTGCTATTAATCGACATGATTCGGATTTCAATGAGAAAATAATTCCTCCTGAATTGTCTGCGGTAACGGAAATTGCGAGCTTCAACTATCGGTATATGGATTATGCCAAATATCTGGAAACGTATCCCGATCTGATTATCTATCAGAGTGAAGCTACGACGAACGAACTTACTGCCCCTTTCTTTGGAATGGATAGGGAGAAAATGGTAGGAATTGCCTATTGGGGGGCTATTGAATATTGGGGAGAATCGAATGGTTGGCCGAAGAAAGGATGGAACTATTCATTCTTTAGCCATACCCTTGAACCTTATCCTGAAGCATATTTGATTAAAAGTGCGTTCTGCGATGAGCCTTTGGTACATATCGGTGTAGTGGATAGTGAAAGAGAAAGTGTTGAGTGGAATGATGTGATTGTCGGACGTATGCCTCTTTCATCACATTGGAATAGAACAGAAGGAAGTAAACAGAACCTATTTACTTATACAAATGCCGATGAAGTGGAACTGTTGGTGAATGGTAGGTCTTTGGGGATTCAAAAGAATATCCGGGATAATATACAGCGTCGCAATATGATATATTGGCAAAATGTGCCTTATGGAAGGGGAGGTAATGTTGTGGCAATAGCTCGTAATGGAGGGGAAGAGGTTGCTCGTCATACATTGGAGACTACCGGAAAAGCTACAGCTTTGAAGATGGAGATTGAAAACACAGACTGGAAGTCCGGTGGAATGGATTTGCAGTATGTGAGAGTATATGCTGTAGACAGTAAAGGACGGGTAGTGCCGGGCTATGAAGGCGAAGTTGTGTTTGAAATTTCAGGATCAGCGAAACTTATTGCAGTAGATAATGGTGACCATTCGACGGATGAATTGTTTTCAGGAAATCAGAAGGCATTACATAAAGGTTTTGTGATGGCTGTTTTACGCTCGGACCGAATGGCTGGTGAAGTGAGAATTACAGCTTCTTCCAAGGGATTGAAAAGTGCAAACAAGAAAATGAAGACTCAATGAAACAAGCTATGAAATATCTTATTTTTGTTCTTATTTTTGTTGCAAGTAGTTGCAATGTAGTTGCTTCCAAACCAGTTCATGTGATTATTACAGCCGGTCAGTCGAATACTGACGGGCGAACTTCAAATAAGGATCTACCGGATTATATTAAAGCATTGGCAAAAGATACTGCAGAGTATTCCGAAGGGGCATATTCTTATTGCCAGATTGCACAGAATGATCCGGACGGAAAATTCATCCCTTTTTGGCCTCGGGCTGCGCGAAGTGAGCGAAATAGCTTGTGGGCCTATGATGCTGTGACCTATTATTGGCTAGAACAGTTATTAAAAGATAAATTTTATGTGATTAAATGGGCAGTTGGCGGAACCTCTATTGCTCCTAATTATGATTCTGTAAAAGGAAGATATTGGTCGGCAGATTCTGAATGGCTATCTCAAACAGAGTCGACATCTAAGGGAGGAAGATCACTTTTATTGTCATTTATTCAGGAAATAGATATTTGCATTGATCAAACTCTTTCGAAGTTGGAAGAAGGATACCACATTGATGCTTTTCTTTGGCATCAGGGGGAGAGTGATCAGCGTAAGGGAAAAGATTATTATGATAATCTGAAAGCTGTAGTCACTTATGTGCGCACACATTTAAGTCAGAAAACAGGCAAGGATTATTCGAAGCTCCCCTTTATATTCGGCACAGTTGCCAGAAGCAATAAATCTTATAGCAGTGAGGTGGAGGCAGGTATGCGCCGCCTGGCAGAGGAAGATTCAAATGCTTATCTGATAGATATGTCTGATGCGGAGCTATTGAACGACCGACTTCATTTTAATAAAGAATCGGCAGAGCATTTGGGTAGGGAAATGTATAAGTGCTTGGTTGAAATAATGTTTTAAGGAATTATCCCGGAATTAGTAAAGTATTTATTGCAGAAATTTTAGATATTAAATTGAAATAAACTATGTTTTTAAAGAATTGTATTTTCTTATGTATGATTTTTACCTTATCCAATGTAGTGACTTCCATGGCACAAGATGACAATATATCTTCATTGAGTGAGGTTGGGGCGGAGATGTTGCCTTCGACTATTGCACCATACCAGAGAAATCCTTTCAATATTCCACTGTTGAAGTATCCTGTATTTCCTGATTATTCGGTAAATATAGAGGAGAGAGGAGCTGTGAAGAGTGAGCCTGTTACTGAACTTGTCAATCAGTTAATTGCTGAAATCAGTAATAGGGGAGGGGGAAAACTGATTATACCTGAGGGAAAATGGAAGTCGGGGCGTATTATTCTGAAAAGTAATGTCAATCTGTATCTTGATGAAGGGGCTGAAATAGAATTCTCGGGAAATGCGGAAGATTATTTGCCGAGTGTATTTACTGCCCATGAAGGAATAGAAATTATGGGAGCTGGTGCATTTATTTATGCTTGTGGCGAGGATAACATTGCTGTAACAGGTAAAGGACATATTTATGGACCTCAAATGGATGTACCGGTTCGAAAGAATTCTAACAGTATAGCCTGGCTTGAAAAAGAGTTTCCTGCAGAAGTGGATAAACGCATTTTTGATGGAATGGAAGGACGACGCTTTTTTGCACCCAAAGTGATCTCACCCATTAACTGCCGAAACGTTTTGATTGAAGGTATAACTATCGGAAGATGTTTGTTCTGGAATGTTAATCCTATCTATTGTGAAAATGTGATAATAAGAGGAATTACAGTGAATTCTGTCGGGATTCCAAGTGGGGATGGCATTGATATTACATCCTGCAAGAATGTTTTGATAGAATATTGTACCATGAATTGTGGGGATGACTGTTATGCGCTGAAAGGCGGAAGGGATAAAGACGGTTTAAGGATAGGTAAACCGACAGAAAATGCAATAATCAGGTATTGTATAGCAAAAGCCGGGCATGGAGGTGTTACTATTGGAAGCGAAACTGCGGGAGGTATTAAAAATATATATGCCTATGGATGTGTCTTTGACGGAACTCAGATTGGGATACGTTTTAAGACCCGGAGACCGCGTGCCGGTGTTTCTGAGAATTTGTTCTATGAGAATTTCAGGATGATAAATGTGAGAGATGCATTTGTTTGGGATTTACTTGGTACTCCACAATTTATGGGAGATCTGGCTAAACGTCTTCCTTTGCGTCCGATAACGGAACTTACACCTGAAGTTAAGAATATACATATCCGGAATTTTATAATAGAGTCTGCTAAACGACTGATTGTAGCTAATGGAATTCCAGAGCAACCATTCAGTAACGTGGTGATAGAGTCAGGAAGCATATATTGCAAAAAACTGATTCCTACAATGAATGATTTTAAAGGTTTCACCATGCGTGACCTTTCCATTACCTCAGATGATAATGTCATAAATTTGCTTGATGGGCGAGACTTATTATTAGACAATATTCGATTTACGCTTCCTGAAAATAAATTATACGTTTATATGAAGGGAGAGAGGACAAAAAATATCGAATTTAAAAATATTCAACCTGAAATTGAAATCATAAAAGAAAAGTAAGCGATATGAAGAACTTATCTTTATTACTGTTGTGGGCCGTTTTTCCATGGCAAGTGTTTTCGCAAGTGGAAAATAACCGGATGGAGGGAATGCCATCTGCTAAAATGCATATTCTTTCACAGGAAATTTCTTCCTATCAAACTACTGTTTATGGAAACCCCTTTTCCGGAAGTTACAGAAGTATCTTGAAAATATCGCCGGAATTATCGGGACTTGCAGGAATCAGACTGCCATTGGATGCTGACGGAAATATGAAATCAGCAACTTTGCGTGTCCGTTTTGGAGAGAATGTCAAATTGCTGGTTGGCATTACTCCGAGACGTGGGTTGAAAACTACTGATGTTTCGCAATTATCGCAAATAGACTTTGGAGAAGGGGATATTCCAGTAAAACCAGTGATCGAAAATGCGGTTAGCATAACTGAACTTCCTGCTATGGATGTATATGCTGTTTCCTTTCGCAAAGGAACGTATATTATGACTATTCCGGATAAGGTGGATTTTCATATTGTATTGTTAGGTGCCATTCCCGCTAAACAGCAGATTTCCAGTTATGATGCGAAGTTGAAAGATGCTCTGGATTATCCGGCCTTTTATATAGATGGATTTACTGAAAATAAACCGCTGTTTACGATAGTAGGGGGTGCGGATGAGCCTGTTGTCAGTGAAGGGATGCCCGGGACAGAAAATATTCTGGGTGGGTTTGAGGCTGGATCAGCAGTGAAAGTAAACGGTATTTATCATATGTTTCCTACGGAGCGTGCAGGAGAGCCGGGAGCACATATGCACTATGACAGGGTTAAAACGAAGATTGGGCATTGGACAAGCCCGGATGCTAAAACATGGACCCGTCAGTCTACAATTCTTGAATCCAGCGGAGTTTATGCATTGGTACATGAAGATAATCCAATGAATGACCGCCGTTCGGCAATATGGTCATTCAATGCTGTCTTCAATGAAAAAGAGAACAGATGGAATGGCTTTTATTTGGCATATACAACGGACCGAGAGATCGAACCTAATCATTCGTTCGGGCGTATATGGCGGTGCGAATCTGAGGTGGAAGGGATTGAAGGTATCGGTGGTCCTTATCGCGATCTGGGTATCATCATTGAACCGGGACTGGATTCTCAGCTTTGGGAAGGACGCCAGGGAGTTGCTTCATTCTACCCATTCAAGGTGAAGGATAAATGGCATGGATTTATCAGTGGGGCATTTCCTTTCGAAACAAAAGATGATTATCCCTTACGCGGTGGTAAAAAGAAGAAAGCCTGGTATGTAGGACTGGCACAGTCGGAAATAATGGAGGGACCTTGGACAAGGATGGGTGAAGATGTGAATCCTCTAGTTACCATCCACCCTTCTTTTGTTGAGAATCCGATTGTATCACAATTGTCAAATGGCCTTTATATTGCTGTTTTCGATGGTGGACCGGAATCTTTGAAGTTACCTAATAAAATAGGCTATACATTATCTAAAGATGGTTTAAACTGGATGCCTGCCCGTTATCTTGCTATTGATTCCAAAGTAAAAAGATGGTGGATGACAATGCGTACTCCTCTCTGCCTGATACCGGAAGGGAATGATATATATACGATTGTTTATACTGCATGGATGAAAGACCCCCGAAAATTGAATGCTAAAACCCGATTTAACCCGATTGGGATGGTAAAAGTAAAGCTTGATTCGGTGGTACTTGAAGAAATAACGAATAAGTTATAAGAGTGAACTATATGAAAAACATTGCTAAATCAATATTATTAGTGTCGGGAATCGTTGTTACGCTCCTATTCACAGGGACAGTTTTAGGCTATGCTTCGAATAATGAAGATGGAAATGGTACTCATGAAAATCCGATTGCCGTAGTTTCACAGCAACCGGGTTTTTGTTCCATATTTCGTTCATGGGGATTTATTGGCGATTCTCTATGTAGCGGAGAACACGAATATCATAAATCGGATGGAAGTAAAGGATATGCTGATCTATATGAATATTCCTGGGGACAATTCATTTGCTATGCAACCGGAGCGAAAGGAGATAATTATTCACAAGGTGGAGAAACGGCGAGGGGATGGATAGAGCGTTTTTGGAATAATCCTAAAAATAGAAATAACAATATAGATGCTAAAGCCGAACCCAAACAGGCATATATTATTGCTTTAGGAGTGAACGATACATATAAGAAACATCCGGTTGGTAATGTGGAATCGGATATAAATAAAGATGATTATACCCAAAATGCCCAGACTTATACAGGATGTTATGCTGGAATCATACAACGTATCCAGAGTATACAGCCTGATGCGAAGATATTTGTTGTTACACGTCCTAAAGAGGAATCCACTAATGAGGCATACAATGAAGTGGTGCGCCGGATGTCCGATATCTTTGAGAATGTGTATGTAATAGATTTATATAAATATGCGCCGTCGTATAATAAAGAAGATTATTTTCGTTCCAAATACTTCATGGGAGGTCATCTTAATGCAGCCGGATATCAATATACTGCCTGGATGTTTATGACTTATATTGATTGGATTATACGTCATAATCTGAAAGATTTTGAGCAGGTTGCGTTTATTGGTACAGATTATAAATACTAATCCTCAAAGGTAAGGTAGTAACCCTTCTTTTGGTCAATACTAATTCGTCCCCTTATAAGGAACATTTCGTTCCCTTATAAGGGGACGAATTAGTGTTTATAGCTACATTATTAAATGGTAGTAATAGTAGAGAGTATTAGTTACCGGGAGTTAATTTCATTATGAATGGTTAATAATCATTTTCTTCAAAATCGTATGGGGAGTAGATGGTACTTGCCAATGATTTCTTTTAAAGACTCTGTGAATTTGATGGAAATTCGTACACGAATATGGAAATATTGGGCTGGGAGGTGATGTAATGGTGTTATTTTATTCAGGTGTCCATTATTACATGCTTACGTACAATTTTATATTATTTCGGATTGTATATACAGGTATATTTGCAGCACATTTATTGTTTGAGAACTAAAAAATACTATCGTTAACTAAAAAAAAGAATGCATGAAGAACAGAAGAAAAAACAATCTGTTTGGTTGCCTGCATGAATTCAGGCAATTTTTCTTCATTACATTGCTATCAGTGCTTTCCGTAAACCTCTATGCACAGCAGAGGGGTATTCAAGGTGTTGTGGTAGATGGTAATGGAGAAACTATCATTGGGGCTAATGTCGTGTCGGAAGATGGCAAGGTTGGAGTAATTACCGATCTTGATGGGAATTTCAAATTGGATGTTCCAGTGGGCACTAAAATTAAGATTTCATATATTGGCTATGAGACAAAGGTCTTGAAAGCAACTGCCGGGAATATGAAGATCACTTTATCGGAAGATTCCCAAATGTTGGGGGAAGTGCAGGTGGTGGCTTATGGTACACAGAAGAAAGTGACTGTTACAGGTGCTATTTCCGGTGTTAAAGGTGAAACTTTAACTCAAATTCCTACAGGTACTATTTCAAGTATGTTGGCAGGTCCCGTATCTGGCGTTTCCTCCGTTCAATATTCAGGTGAACCGGGTTCTAATGCTGCTCAATTGTTTATTCGTGGTAAGGCAACTTTTAATGATGCCAACCCCTTGGTTCAAGTAGATGGTGTGGAGCGGGATTTGAATGAAATTGATCCCAATGATATTGAAGATATCACAGTATTGAAAGATGCGTCAGCTACAGCTGTGTTTGGTGTACGTGGTGCGAATGGCGTTATTCTGGTGACGACCAAACGTGGTAGTGAAGGTAAGGCAAAAATTTCTTTCTCTTCTACGGAGAGTATTCTGATGCCTACTAAAATGCTGGAGATGGCAAATGCTTATCAATATGCATTATATCATAACCAAATGAGACTAAATGATGACGGAATACCTCAGTTTTCTGATGCAATCATAGAAAAGTTCCGCACTCATTCTGACCCTTTACGTTTTCCTGATACGGATTGGACGGATAGCGTATTAAAGGATTTTACTTTTCAGACACGTAATAATGTAAATATTTCCGGAGGTACGAAGACGGTGCGTTATTTTCTTTCAGCCGGTGCTTATACAGAAGGTGGTTTACTTAAACAGTTTGATCAAAAATATGATAACTCTTATCAGTATAAGCGTTTTACTTATCGTGGAAATGTTGACATTGATGTAACTAATACAACAACTTTGTCTTTTAGTGTAGGTGGTAGTGTTGATAATGCAAATAAGGGTAATACTGGAAGTGTAAATAATATAGTAAAACAAATATATTGGTCGCCTCCATTTTCAAGTCCTGGTCTTGTAGATGGTAAGTTTTTGGTTGGATCTACACAATATACTACTTATCAAGGTGAGGAAGAAGGTCTTCCGTTTGTAGGTGGTAATCCGATTGGTCAGTACTACGGAAAGGGTTTTATTGCTACAAGTAATAATAGACTTTCTGCTGATATTGGATTGAAACAGAAACTGGATTTTGTAACGAAAGGACTTTCTCTCAGACTAAAAGGTTCATACAATAGTAGTTTTTATGAGCGTAAAACTGGAACAGCTGGAGTAGCAACTTATATACCGGTTTTACAGGAAGACGGTTCGTTCTTATATAAGAAAAGTGGAGATAATAGTCAACTGAGTATTGGCCAGCCTGCAAGTGGTGTGGGGCGTAACTGGTATATGGAGGCTGGGCTTGATTACAGCCGTAACTTTGGTTTGCATCATGTAGGTGCTCTATTGATGTATAATCAGTCTAAGACATATTATCCCAGTGAATATTCAGGTGTCCCTACAGGCTATGTGGGTATGGTAGGACGTGTTACGTACGACTATAACAATCGCTATATGATTGATTTGAATGTAGGACACAATGGCTCTGAAAATTTTGCACCGGGGAAACGCTTTGGCTGGTTTCCTGCAGGTTCGATAGGTTATATTATTAGTGAGGAAAAATTCTTTGAGCCGTTGAAGAAAGTTATCAATTTTCTGAAGATTCGTGGATCGTGGGGACTTGTTGGTAATGATAAAACCGGTAGTGCCCGCTTTTATTACCTGGCTGACCCTTACGGTGTAGGTAATAATTCACTTGGAAAAGATAATGGTTTTGGTTATAATTTTGGTTATGGTGCAGGAACTACGTTGAGCGGTGCTTATGAAAAGAGTAAAAATAATCAAGATGTAACATGGGAAAAGTCCTTCAAACAGAATTACGGAATTGATATAAATTTCTTTGATGATCGTCTGAAGACCAATGTAGATTATTATATAGAAAAACGCCGTGATATTTTGTTGGTTGATGAAACTGCTCCGACTATTATTGGTTTTTCGGTTCCTAAAGCTAATTTGGGTTCGGTAGATAGCTGGGGATGGGAACTCTCCTTAAAATGGAACGATCGTCTCAATTCTAATTTCCGCTATTGGATTGGTGCTAATCTTTCTTATAACCAGAATGAGATTATAGAGAAAAAAGAAGCACCCCAACCTCATGATTATATGTTGGAAAAAGGACACCGTATAGGTTCGCGTAAGATTTATCAATTCTATAAATATTATTATGAGGGTATTGAGGCGGATTATGAAAAGGAATTTGGAATACCTCTCCCTAAACATGGTGAAAGAGAGTTGAAACCGGGTGACTGTGTATATGTGGATTTGAATAAAGATGGGGTGATTGATACAAATGACGGTTCTCGTGAACTGGGTACTTATACTGATGACCCGGAGTATACTTTAGGCCTGAATTTAGGATTTAATTGGAAAAAGTGGACCGTATCTATGCAGTTTACCGGTGCATGGAATGTCAGTCGTGAGTTGGCTGATATTTATCGGCGTCCATTTACGACTGCCAATACAACTACTGAAGGTGGTTTGCTAATGTACCAGTATGAAAGTACTTGGACTCCGGATAATCCGTCACAGAGTGCTGCTTATCCTCGTGCAACGCAGGATAATGGAACCAATAATTATGCATCATCTACACTTTATGTGGTGAATTCCAGCTATATGCGTATGAAGAATGCAACGATATCTTATGAACTGAATTTTCCGTTTATGAAGAGGATGAAGCTGAACAATTGCTCTGTATCACTGACGGGATATAACCTGTTAACTTTCACACCGTTTAAATATGGTGATCCGGAATCCAGAACCAGTAACTCGCAGCAATATCCATTAACGAGATCATTTGCTTTAAGCTTGAAACTGGGCTTCTAATAAAATAATATTAAAAAGCAGAATTATATGAAAAAGAAATATATGTGGCTTGTAGCCTCTGTGATGAGTCTGTCTTTCTCTTTTGGTTCTTGTGTTGATGAGATTGCTTTTGGTAATTCATTTTTGGACAAGGCACCGGGAGGAGATGTAACATCAGATACAGTTTTTAATAGTGCGGAATATACCCGACAATATCTGAATGCATTGTATCGCAGTCAATATTATGGGTTACCTTGGTTTAACGGAGAAGGTAGCAGCTTTCCTTATCCGATGAATTATTGGTCGGCTAATTGCGTATCTTATTTAACGGATATGTATCAGATATTCTGGACAGGATGTGGTACTGTAAAATCGTATTATTCTGGTAACCGTACTGCCGGCGACGGATCGGATAGATGTGCATTTGATTTTATAAAAAACAATGTATGGGGAACTACTCGTGCTGGTTGGAATTTGATAGAACATATAGGTTCGGTTCCTGGAATTAAAGAGGCTGAAAAGAAAGAAATGGTTGCACAAGCCAAATGTTTGATTGCCGCCGCTTATTATAATATTTTTCGTCATTATGGCGGTCTGCCTATTATTAGAAAGACATTCACAGGAACTGAAACTTCGTATGATATTCCGCGTGCAACGGTAGAAGAAACTGTAAATTTCATCGTAGGATTACTTGATGAAGCTAAAGGTGATCTCCCTTGGGCTTTCTCCAGCAGTAACACCGTATCGGGTAATTATGATAATGCTGAGAATGATATGGGACGTTGGACACGTGCAGGTGCCATGGCACTGAAGTGTAAAGTGCTGTTGTTTGCAGCTTCTCCTCTTTTCAATGATGATGTGGCGTATGCCGGTGGCGCTTCAGAAGCCGAAATGCAGAGGTTAGTATGGTATGGCGGTTATAAAAAAGAGTTGTGGGATCAGTGCTATACAGCTTGCCAAGAGTTCTTCGAAGAATTGAGAAGTAAAGGATTTTATAACTTGGAGAAGCCAGTGTCGGCTAATCCGACTCCTGGGGAGTATCGTTATACTTTCCGTCATGCTTATTACTATCGTGACAGTAAAGAGGTGCTTCATTCAACGCGTATTACAAGTACAAGCTTAAGTGGTAACTATTTCAGTTCAGGACTTTCTAATGCTGGTCGTATCGGATCTCCTACGTGGGAGTTTATGTGTAAATTCCCTTGGGCGGATGGACGACCTTTCGATTGGAATGAAGCAGAGAAAGATGGAAAATTGAATGAAATATTTGTGGAGTGGGCTAATCCTAATGCTAAGTATGATGCTAAAAATGCGATATTGACCCGTGACCCGCGTATGTATGAATCTATTCAAGTAAATGGAGTACCACGTAGTTTGAGTGCTAATGGACAGATGAGCGGTGATCCTTGGGAAGGCTGGATAAATGGAGCAGAAGCAGGAACTAATCCACAAAAACAATCTTCCAGTATGTGGGGATCTGGGTTTATGAATAATAAGCATATGATTGATGCTAGGAAATCTACATCTGCGGATAATGCTACTAAAGGTATCCCTATACATTGGCCGTATTTGCGCCTTTCAGACCTCTATCTTACTTATGCGGAAGCTATGCTTCAATCTAAGAATGATTTTGACGGTGCTATTGCGATGGTTAACGAAGTACGTGGACGTGTAGGATTGGGTGATGCAGTGAAATGCAATCCTGGACAGAATCTTCGCACGGATAAGCAAGCTCTTCTCAATCTCATATTAAATGAGCGTGCTTGCGAACTGGCTTTTGAAGATAGCCGCTATTTTGATCTGATTCGTTATAAAATGAAAGATGTGTTCGAAAAGCCTCTTCATGGACTGATTATTTATCGTTTGGGTGATGATGGCAAGAGAGATAATGATAAGTGGCAGGGAACTGATAAGGAAGCAAACATTCCTTTCCCCTCGAAATTTGAATATGAAATTACACCTATTACTACCAATAAGCGTGTATGGTGGACTAATGGATTTGATTCCAAATGGTATCTTTCACCCATCAAGCAAACTGAAATCGAAAAAGGCTATTTGATTCAGAATCCCGGCTGGTAATTAATAATAGATTATGAATAAAATTTGAATACACATGAAAAAAAATAAGATACTTGTATTATCACTTCTTCTTAGCTTTTCGCTGAATGGCTTTGCACAGAACAGTGACGGTAATGTCTCTGGACGTGTAACAGACCGTTGGGGAAATCCGGTATCGGGTGCTTTGGTTACAGTGGTAAATAATCCGAATGTATTTGTATCTACAGACACTAACGGTAAGTTTGTGATTAGTGCTGAAAAGGGGGCTCAACTGGAAATATCTGCTCCTGATCAGAGTGAGAAGACTGTTGATGTGCTTACGGAGAAGCCTATGAATATTGTCATGGGATATGCAGATCAAGCTATCCATGCGGGGTACGAGCGTCAACAGACAATTGCTGAATCGACCTCTTCAGTAGCTACTGCTTTTAATCAACAATTCAATAATCGCTCTTCTCAGAATGTTAACAAGTCAATGTTTGGTAATATACTGGGTCTTACTGCCTTGCAGGAAACCGGTACTTATTGGGAAGGAAATCCTACTTTCTATCTTCGGGGGCTTCAGTCCATATCGGGCAGTGCACCGGTGATTATGATAGATGGCATCGAACGTGATATTCAATATCTTACGGCTGAAGAAGTAGAAAGTATAACAGTGCTGAAGGACGCGGCTGCTATTGCTCTTTATGGCTATAAAGGCATTAATGGTGTAATAAACGTTGTTACTAAAAGAGGTAAATATAATTCTCGTGAAATTAACTTTACCTATGATCATATTATTAACTGGCAGCCTCGCCGTCCTCAATTTGTTGATGCACACACTTATGCCAGTGCTATGAATGAAGCATTAGGTTATGAGGGGAGTTCCCCTATGTATTTGGCCAATGAGCTGTCTGCTTTTAAAAGCGGTCAGTATCCTTACTATTACCCTAATGTGAACTGGATGGATGAAGTATTCAAAAATACTGGAGCAACCAACAATTATAATATGGATTTCCGTGGTGGTGGACAAAAGTTCCGTTATTATACAGCGGTAAATCTGCAGGTAAATAAGGGTTTCATTAACAATGCCAATCAGAATGAAGGATACTCTACTCAAGAGAAATATTCGAAGGCTAATTTGCGTACTAACCTGGATATTGATCTGTCGGATAAAACCAAGCTGGTTGCGAATATTTTCGGTTCTTTGTCAGAAACAAGCCATCCGGGAGCAAAGGATCCTGATGATAGTAAGAAAGAGCTCAATTTGTGGAATTTGATTTATAAACTTCCTGCTGCAGCTATTCCTGCCAGATTAGAAGACGGTACTTGGGGAGGAAGTTCCATTTGGCCGGGTACTTATAATCCGGTTGCACAATCTCAGGGAGCTGCTTATACAAAGGGACATTCACGTGCTCTTTTTGCAGACATGACTTTACGCCAGGATTTATCGTCTATTCTTCCTGGTTTAGGCGGCTCTTTTCAGTTGGCTTATGACAATGTATCCAATATTATAGAAGATCATTCAAAGTCCTATGTTTATAATTCTTATACTGTGACGATGGGCGAGGATGGTGTTCCTACAGCGAACTTGAATACTCCTCAAGGTGAGGATACACCGATAGGTGAGGGTAAAACTAATACATTCCAGCGTAGCTTTAACTTCTATGGTAGTTTGTACTACGATCGTCTTTTTGGAAGTCACAGCTTATATTCACAGTTGAAGTGGAATTATGAGTATCGTAACTCTAGTGGGCGAAATACTTCGCTTTATCGTCAGCATCTTTCACTCTATTCTCATTATGGATACAAGGGACGTTACTTCGCGGATTTGAATATCGTTGCTTCTGCCTCTAACCGTTTGGCTCCAGCCCAAAGATGGGCTGTGTCACCAACGATCTCAGCCGCATGGGTACTTTCTAAAGAAGACTTTCTCAAAGACAATAAGTATATTAACTTTCTGAAATTGCGTGCCTCTTTTGGAGTTATCAACACAGATAACATTCCGGGTGATGGATACTGGCTGCAGACATATAAATCAAATGGAACTTATTCTTTTGCGGAGACTTATACTAAGCTGGATGATGGAGGATGGACAATGGGGCAGTTAGCTTCTTTGAATTCAGTACATGAAAAGGCACTTAAGTATAATTTCGGTCTGGATGCTTCGCTTTTTAACAGTCTTGATGTTACATTCGATACTTATTATCAGCGTAGAAAGGACATCTGGGTAGATGGTGATGGTCAATATTCTTCTGTCTTAGGTTTTACCCCTCCTTTTATCAATGGTGGTGTCGTAGATAGCTGGGGTTTTGAATTGGGTGCTAATTATAACAAACAAGTTGGTGAAGTACGTCTTACAGCTGGTGCTAATTTTACATTAGCAAAAAGTAAAATAGTGGAGCAAAGTGAGGAACCGGTGGCTTACTCTTATTTGGCCAAGACAGGCCGTCCGATGGAGCAGTTGAGAGGTCTTGTTGCAGTAGGTCTCTTTAAAGATCAGGCTGAAATAGATAATAGTCCGCGACAAACATACTCTACTGTTTATCCGGGTGATATCAAATATAAAGATATGAATGGGGATAATGTAATTGATGATAACGATGTAGTGTCGATTGGCCATTCTACTACTCTTCCTGAAATCTTCTATTCTTTCAATATAGGTGCAGAGTGGAGAAATCTGGGCTTTAATGCATTATTTCAGGGTACAGGACGTTATTCTGCGATGTTGGATCTGACATCAATGTATCGCCCTTTGTTGAGTAGTACTACGTTGTCTCAATACTATTATGAGAACCGTTGGACACCAGGAAATCAGAATGCGCTTTTCCCGCGTTTAGCTTCTCAAAGTAGTCAGAATAACTACCGTAACAGTACGTGGTGGATGAGAGATGCATCGTTCCTGAAATTGCGTAACATTGAAATTTACTATAAATTGCCTAAGTCATTACTGGCTAAAACCAAAATTGTGAACAATGCAAAGATATATGTGAGGGGGAATGATTTGCTATGTTTTGACCATATTGGACAGATGGATCCGGAAACTTATAATTCAACTACTCCAACGACTCGAAATGTAGTAATAGGACTGACGGTTGGTTTTTAATTAGTGAATATTAAAAAGAAAATAGTATGAATATTAAATATATAGTTGCTGGAATCGTATGTACGGGCTTATTAGTTTCGTGCAATGACGAAATGAACTTTAAAGAATATACTCAATATGAGAAGGATTATGTGGATAATAGCTTTTCACGTGTAAAAGCTTTAGTCACTAACATTTATACTTATCTGGATACAGATTTTGGAAGTTATGAGGGTGCTATGCTCGCGTCTACTACTGATGAAGCCGAATATGCTTATACTGGTAATCCTATTTATTCTTTTATTAATGGAGGATGGAGTCCTGTAGATGCTCGGGGTACTATTTGGACAAATAGTTATAAAGCTATTCAGCAGGCTAATATGTTCTTACAAGACTTTCAGGGACTTACTTTTCCGGAGGAGATGTTGAATGATGATTATCATACAAATATGCTTCAATATAAGCATTTCCCTTATGAAACGCGTGCGTTGAGAGCTTATTTCTACTTCAACCTGGCTAAACAGTATGGTGATGTACCTTTATTTACGAAAATGATTACTGCAGATGAAGTGAACTCGTTGACTCGTACTCCTGCTCAGGAAGTATTTAAGTTTATCATTGATGAATGTGACGATATCATGAATGACATTCCTATGGACTGGGGAGAACTGGGATCAGCTACTGTGAATGCGGGACGTGTGAATCGTATGTTTGTGTTGGCATTGAAATCTCGTGCAACTCTTTATGCCGCCAGTCCATTGTTTAATACAAGTAATAATACTAATTTGTGGAAACAGGCTGTGGTTGCCAGCCAGGCTGCAGTGGATGCAGCTACAAGTAATGGCTACACAATGGGGGATTATGCAAAGATATGGGCTGAGGATAATTATAAGGCTTCTGAAATAATATTTGCAGTACGTATGGGAAATTCTAATAAGTACGAAGCATATAATTTCCCTGTGGGAGTTGAAGGGGGAAAAGGAGGAAACTGTCCTACCCAAAATTTGGTGGATGCTTATGAGATGCTGAATGGAAAGAGTATTGATGAGACAGGAAGTGGTTATGATCAGCAGAATCCCTATAAGGACCGTGATCCCCGTCTGTCTTTGACTGTCGCTGTAAACGGTGAGAAAAAATGGCCGGATTATAATGGAGCCGAATTGCAGACCTATTATGGTGGTTTGCATGGTGAACCTTTAGCTGGAGCTACTCCTACAGGATATTATCTGAAAAAGATGATGAACAGAGGTGTTGTTCTTCAAGCAGGAAAAACGAATGAAAAACTGCATAACTGGGTGACTTTCCGTACAGGTGAGCTTTATCTGAATTATGCTGAGGCAGCATTTAAGGCTACAGGTTCAGCAGATGTTGTTCCAGAAGGTGGTAAGATGTCTGCACGGGAAGCGGTAAATGTAGTTCGTGTACGTGTCGGTATGCCTGAACTTGCAGTAGGGCTTTCTACAGATGCTTTCTGGAAGAAATATGAGAATGAGCGTTTTGTAGAGTTGGCATTCGAAGGGCACCGCTTTTGGGATCTTCGTCGTTGGAAACAAGGTGATAAATTGAAAAGTATTACCGAAATGAAGATTACAAAGAATGTAGATGGCACATTCACTTATACACGTAAGACTGTTAGCCGTCAATGGGATGACAAAATGTATTTGTTCCCGATCCCTCAGTCTGAAAGATTGAAAAATCCAAATTTGACACAGAACCCAGGTTGGGAATAAAGGATATATTTTAAACAAAAGTTATGTTAAGGTAGAGATTGAATTCAATTAAGAAAGAAGAGCGACTGTGAAGCCGCTCTCTTTTCGTATAAATAATAATATACTAATTATGAGAAAAATACTATTAATTATGCTGTCGCTTCTATCGGTTATTCAGATGGGTGCACAGAAGACAATTGACTTATCCGGAGACTGGAATTTTGAAATAGACAGGCAGGATATAGGAGAGAAAGAAAAGTGGTTTAATCAAGCACTGAAAGATGTGATTGAGTTGCCCGGTTCAATGCCCGAAAGATTAAAGGGAGATGATGTAACAGTTCGCACCCGGTGGACCGGAAGTCTTTATGACAGTTCCTATTATTACAATCCGTATATGGAGAAGTATCGCAGAGAAGGAAATGTGAAGCTCCCCTTTTTCTTAACTCCTGATAAACATTATGTAGGAGTAGCGTGGTACCAAAAAGAAATTAATCTTCCTAAAGATTGGAAGAAAGAGCGTATTGTGCTGTTTCTGGAACGTCCGCATATTGAGTCTACTGTTTGGGTGAATGGGCATAAAGTAGGTATGCAGAATAGTTTATGTGTGGCACATGTATATGATGTTACACAGTTTATGAATCCTGGTAAATGCAAGATAGTTATCCGGATAGATAACCGTATTAAAGATATAAATGTAGGACCAGATTCACACAGTATCACCGATCAGACGCAGGGAAACTGGAATGGAATAGTAGGACGTATCTCTTTGCAGACTACTCCAAAGGTTTATTTAGAAGATATTCAGGTATATCCGGAACCAGAGCAAAAGGTGGCAAGAGTAAAACTTCTGATTAAATCCTCGGATAAAAGTACTGTAAGTGCTCAAGTGAAGCTGTCAGCCAGGAGCTTTAATACGGAACAGCGTCATGTACTTCCGGCTGTTTCCTACGATGTAAAAGTAATGAATGGCATCGCGGAGCAAGAGATTGTTTTACCTATGGGAGATGATATGCTACTTTGGGATGAATTTAATCCGGCATTGTATAAACTGACGGCTGAAATCAGTACCAGCAAAGGGAAAGAGGTAAAAGAAATTCAGTTTGGTATGCGCCGTTTTGAGATTAAAGGCAAATGGTTTTATGTGAATGGTCGTAAAACGATGTTGCGCGGAACAGTAGAGAACTGCGATTTCCCTTTAACAGGTTATGCTCCTATGGATGTGGAAAGTTGGGAAAGGGTTTTTCGCATTTGTCGTAGTTATGGGTTGAATCATATGCGATTCCACTCTTTCTGTCCTCCTGAAGCAGCTTTTATAGCTGCCGACCTTGTAGGATTCTATTTGCAGCCTGAAGGCCCAAGTTGGCCTAATCATGGTCCTAAACTAGGATTGGGACAGCCCATTGACAAATATTTAATGGATGAAACCATAGCACTGACCAAAGCCTATGGTAATTATGCCTCTTATTGTATGTTGGCATGTGGAAATGAGCCGAGCGGACGTTGGGTGGACTGGGTTACCAAATTCGTGGATTATTGGGAGAATACAGATCCGCGTAGAGTATATACAGGAGCATCAGTTGGTGGCGGATGGCAATGGCAACCTCGTAACCAATATCATGTGAAAGCTGGTGCTCGTGGGCTTACCTGGAGGCAAAAGCGCCCGCAAACCAACGATGACTATCACATGCAGAGCCGCATTGATACAGTGAGTCAGCCATACGTATCACATGAGACAGGCCAGTGGTGTGTATTCCCTAATTTTAACGAGATACGGAAATATACCGGAGTGAACAAAGCCAAAAATTTTGAAATATTCCGTGATATTCTGAATGATAACCAGATGGGAGAACAAGCGCATTGTTTTATGATGGCATCGGGTAAATTGCAAGCGTTATGTTATAAGTATGAGATAGAAAAGACACTGCGTACTCCTGACTATGCAGGATTCCAACTATTGGCCTTGAATGATTATTCAGGACAGGGGACGGCGCTTGTAGGAGTACTTGATGTGTTCTTTGAAGAGAAAGGATATATTAATGCACAAGAATGGAGGCGCTTCTGCTCACCTACTGTACCATTGATGCGTACGGACAAGTTTGTATATACGAATGATGAGGCATTCGTTGCTGATATTGAAATTGCTCATTTCGGTGAGAAAACCTTGAAACATGCCCCTGTGACGTATACCATAAAGGATGTGTACGGTAAAGTCTATACTCGCAATACATTAGGGAATAAGGACATTCCTATCGGTAATCTTCACGTTTTGGGACATATCGAATTTCCTCTTGGGGAGATAAAGAAACCGACGGAATTAAATCTGGAAGTTCGTATTGAGGGTACTGAAGCTGTAAATGATTGGAACTTCTGGGTATACCCCAAAAAGGTGGAATTGGTACAGAATGATGTTTATACTACGGACACGTTAGATACTAAGGCTTTAGATATCTTGCAAAGTGGTGGAAAAGTTTTAATTCTTGCTGCCGGTAAAGTCAGTTATGGGAAAGAGGTGTCTCAGACGTTTACACCTGTTTTTTGGAATACATCCTGGTTTAAAATGCGTCCTCCGCACACTACGGGCATTCTGGTAAATCCCAAGCATCCTTTGTTCCGTGAGTTCCCGACAGAATATCATAGTAATTTGCAGTGGTGGGAGCTATTGAATCGTGCCCAAGTGATGCAGTTCACTGACTTTCCGTCCGATTTTCAGCCTACAATACAGAGCATAGATACCTGGTTCCTGAGCCGGAAGATTGGTATGCTATTTGAAGCTAAAGTGCTCAATGGCAAATTGATAATGACTACCATGGATCTTACTACAAATACTGACGAGCGTATTGTGGCAAGGCAGATGCATAAAGCAGTTCTGGATTATATGAATTCTGATAATTTCCGTCCGATGTATACAATAGAGCCAGAACGGATCAGTGATTTATTTAACCTACATTATTCATAGTGGATTCATTTCAGGTTATCAAAACAGATATGG